>DASRPM010000272.1:0-12083 GCA_035646375.1 Vicinamibacterales bacterium | reverse complement strand
AGCAGCTCCTGCTTGATGAGGATGGCGACGGTGCCGATCGCGCCGCCGAGCCCGAGCGAGCCGACGTCGCCCATGAAGATCTCGGCGGGATAGGAGTTGTACCAAAGAAAGCCGAGGCTGGCGCCGACGAGCGCGCCGCAGAAGATGGTGAGCTCGCCCGCCGGTTGGAAGCGCACCAGCAGGAGGTAATCCGCCAGCACGGCGTGACCGGTGACGTAGGCCAGCGCGGTATAGGCCGCGGCCGCCACGCCGAATGTGCTGATGGCCAGCCCGTCGAGCCCGTCGGTCAGGTTCACCGCGTTCGTGGTGCACACCAGCACGAGCACCGCAAAGGCCACGTAGCCGACGCCGAGATCGGGAATCAGGTTCTTGAAGAACGGGAAAATCAAACGCGTGTTGTAGAGCGGCGGGTTCTGATACGAGAGCATCAGCACCGCCACGCCGACGGCCGCGGCCACCACGATCAGACCGCCCATCTTGTAGCGCGGCCACAGGCCGTGGTGCGAACGCCGCGTGATCTTCAGGTAGTCGTCGAGGAACCCGACGGCGCCGCAGCCCACTGTCGCGCCCATCGCAATCCAGATGAAGGGGTTCGAGAGATCGGCCCACAGCAGCGTCGGCACGAGCGCCGCCGCGAGAATGAGCAGCCCGCCCATGGTGGGCGTGCCCGCCTTCGCGCGGTGCGACTGGGGCCCTTCCTGCCGGATCACCTGGCCGATCTGGAAGTCGCGGAGCTTGCGAATCAGCCACGGGCCGAGCACCAGGCTGATGGCGAGCGCCGTGAGGCTGGCGGCCGCCGTCCTGAACGTGATGTAGCGCGTCACGTTCAGAAAGCCCAGGTAGGGCAGCGTGGCGAGCGGCGGCAGCAGGTAGTAGAGCATCAGCCGCGCTCCTGCACGATGCGATCGGCCACGACGTCGCAGCGCGTCCCGCGCGATCCCTTCACGAGCACCAGGTCGCCGGATCGCAGCGCCGCGGTCACGGCCGGAGCCGCCTCGGTGCTCGATTCGAAATGGATCACGTGCTCGCGCGGCATCCCCGACGCCACCGCCGCCTCCGCGAGCGCGCGGGCCGGGGCGCCGCCAACCGCGACGAGCAGCCGCAGTCCGGCCTCCGCGGCGGCGCGGCCGCACGCCTCGTGAAGCGCGATGGCGTGATCGCCGAGCTCGAGCATCTCGCCGAGCACCGCGACGCGCCCCGCGGCCCGTGTCTCACGGGCCAGCACGTCGAGCGCGCGTCGCAGCGCCGCCGGGCTCGAGTTGTAGGAGTCGTCGATGAGCGTCACCCCGTCGCGCAGGTGCCGCACCACGCCCCGCCGATCGGCCGGCCGCAACGTCGCGGCGGCGGCGCGGACGGCGTCGAGCGGCACGCCGCACTCGAGCGACACGGCCGCCGCCGCCAGCACGTTGGCCAGGTTGCCGCGGCCGAGGAGCGGCGTGGCCAGATCCGTCGCGCCGGCCGGCGTCTCCACCCGCGCGCGCATCCCGTCCCAGCCGAGGTCGCGCACGTCGTGCGCACGCACGTCCGCGCCCGGCGACTCGCCGAAGGTGATCCGGCGCCCGGCAAACGTGGCCGCGCGGGCCATCACGCGTGCGTCGTCAGCCGCGCACACGAGCACGTCGCCCGGCCGCGCCTCCTCGAGGATCTCGGCCTTGGCGTCGGCAATCGCGTCCACCGACGCGAAGAAGCCCACGTGGGCGTCGCCCACGTTGGTCCACACGCGGATGTCGGGCTCGGCGATGCGCACCAGCGTGCGGATCTCTCCGGCGTGATTCATCCCCAGTTCCATCACCGCCATGTCCGGGCCGCTCGTCAGCTGCATCAGCGAGAGCGGCAGCCCGATGTGGTTGTTCAAGTTCCCCTTGTTCTTCACGACCCGGAACCGCGTGGCCAGCATCGCCGCCATCGATTCCTTCGTCGTCGTCTTCCCGGCGCTGCCGGTAATCGCCACCACCTTCGCGCCCGACGCCACCCGCACCGCGTGCGCCACGTCCTGCAGCGCCTGCAGCGTGTCGCTCACGGCAATGACACCGCCCGCCGCCACGCCGTCGCCCGCCATTGCGTGCGCGCCGGCCCACTCCCGCTCGACCACCACACCGGCCGCGCCGCGCGACAGCGCCTCGGCGGCGAACGAGTGGCCGTCGAAGTTCGGGCCTCGCAGCGCCACGAACACGTCGCCGGCCGCCATGGCCCGGCTGTCGGTCACCACGTCACGGACCGGCGTCTCGCTCCGCCCACCCAACGTGCCGGCCACCGCGCCGGCAATCCAGCCCAGCGTCAGGGGAACCGCACTCACCCGACCCCCGACGTCTGCCGCCGCGAGCCGAGCGCTTCACGCGCCACGGCCACGTCGTCGAAGGGGAAGGTCGTGCCGCCGATCACCTGATATTTCTCGTGCCCCTTGCCCGCGATGAGCACCACGTCGCCCGCCGCCGCCTCCGCCACCGCCTGACGGATCGCGTCGCCGCGATCGACCACCGTCACCGCCCTCGCGTTGCGCTGGCGAGCCTCGGGCTCGGCGCCGCGCATCACCTCTTCGATGATCTGCGCCGGGTCCTCGCCGCGCGGGTTGTCGGAGGTGATCACCACGACGTCGCTGAGGCGCGCCGCCACCATGCCCATGAGCGGCCGCTTGGTCCGATCGCGATCGCCGCCCGCCCCGAACACCGTGATGAGCCGCCGCGTCGCGATCGGCCGCGCCGTCTCAAGCAGGTTGCGCAGCGCGTCGTCGGTGTGCGCGTAGTCCACGATCACCGTGATGTCGTCCTTGGGGCGCGACACCACCTCGAACCGGCCCGGCACACCGTCGAGCCGCGCGATACCCTTCTCGATCGCGTCGAGCGGGATGCCCATCGCAGCGGCGACGCCGGCGGCGGCGAGGATGTTGTAGACGTTGGGCCGGCCCACCAGCGACGACCGCACGTGCACGACGCCCTGCGGCGTCCGCACGTCGAACGCGAGCCCCTCGAGCGAGAACGAGAGCGGCCCCGGCGTGACGTCGGCAGGTTTGCCGATGGCATAGGTGACCGGCGTGGACGAGGCCTCGACGAGCGCCACGCCGCGCGGGTCGTCCAGGTTCACGATCGCCGGCGCCGACGGCGGCAGCAGCTCGAAGAGCCGCCGCTTGGCCGCGAAGTAGCTCTCCATGTTGCCGTGGAAGTCGAGGTGATCGCGCGTGAGGTTCGTGAAGACGCCGGCCGCGAACTGCAGGCCGTCCACGCGGCGCAGCGCCAGGGCGTGCGACGACACCTCCATCACGCAGGCGCCGCACGCCTCGTCGACCATCTCGCGCAGAAAGGCTTGGACGTCCGGCGCTTCGGGCGTCGTGCGCGAGGCTTCGACGGTCCGATCGCCGATGCAGTACGCCACCGTGCCCATGAGCCCGCACTTGATGCCGGCGGCCTCGAGGATGGCGCGCACCAGATACGCGGTGGTCGTCTTGCCGTTGGTGCCGGTGACGCCGATCACCCGCATCGCCCGGCTCGGATGCCGGTTGAACTCCGCGGCGAGCAGGGCGAGCGCCAGCCGGGGATCGCCCACCGGCACCCAGGCAACGCCCGCGACCGGCGGCACGCCCGCGGCGGCCACGATGGCGACCGCGCCCGCCGCAACCGCCTGCGGAACGAACGCCGCGCCGTCGGCACGCAGGCCCTGCAGGGCGACGAACACCGATCCGGGGGTGACCGCGCGCGAGTCGTAGACGACGCCCGTGCAGGGCGTATCGAGACCGGGCCCGTCGAGCGCGGATCGCGCCTCGCCTGGCACGAGCGCGGCCACCGATCGGAGGACGTCGCGAACCGTCATTGGCCGAGCGCTTTCGGCACGGCCTCGGGCGCCCGGCGATCCAGCCACACGCGCGCGGCGATCGCCGCGACGACCGGCGTCCCGGGCAGCGGGCGCTGATCGGTCACGAGCCCGTGCCCGACCACCTGCACCGGGAGGCCGAGCGTCGCGAGCATTCGCACCGCGTCGCGGCCGCTCATGCCGGTCAGGTCCGGCACGACCGGATCGCCCGTGGCCGCCCCGCCCGCCGGCAGCACGCCGGGCGGCTCGGCCGGTCCGGACGCCGGCGTCGGCGCGTTCGGCTGGCGGCGCTCGACGATGAGCGGCGGCGGCGCGTTGAGGGTGCGCTGCACGCCGTAGTGGCGCAGCGCATGGTCGGCTATACGGTGGAAGATCGGCGCGGCCACGGTGCCGCCGTACGCGGGAACGCCCCGCGGCGAATCCACCACGACGATGATCGTGAACCTCGGTTTGCGCGACGGCGCGAAGCCGACGAACGACACGTTGTAGTTCGAGTGGCCGCGGTAGCTGCCGTTGACGAGCTTCTTGGCCGTGCCGGTCTTCCCCGCGATCGTGTAGTCCTCGATCGCCGCCTGCTTGCCGGTGCCGTCGGTGACGACGCCCTCGAGCATCGGCGTCAGCCGCGCCGCGGTGTCCTTGCTGATGGCACGCCCGAGCACCTTGCGCGGAACTGGGAGACGCGCGCCGTCCTTGACCACCGCCCGCACGATGCGCGGCTGGATCAGCTCGCCGCCGTTGGCCACGGCGCTCACGGCGGTCGCCATCTGCAGCGGCGTCACGCCGACCTGGTAGCCGATCAGCGTGGACGCGAACGCGCTGTCGGTCATCGTGGACCAATCCCACAGGATGCCGGCGTTCTCGCCGCGGAAATCGGGCGACAGCGCGCGGCCGAAGCCGAAGCGCCGCACGTAGCCGCCGAAGCGCTCGGACCCGAGCCGCAGCCCCACCTTGATCGAGCCGACGTTGCTCGACTTCTCCACCACCTGCTGGAACGTGAGCACGCCGTAGCGGTGATCGTCGCGGATGGTGCGGGAGCCGAAACTGATCGTGCCGGAGCTCACGTCCACCAGATCCGACGGCCGGACGACGTGCTCCTCGAGCGCCGCGCCGGCGGTGATGATCTTGAACGTCGAGCCGGGCTCGTAGAGATCCTGTACGGGCCGGTTGCGCCGCTCGGTCTCCTTCGACTCGCGGTAGACGTTCGGGTTGAAGGTCGGATAGCTCGCCATCGCGAGCACCTCACCGCTCGACGGATCCATCACGATGGCCGATCCGCCGGCGGCGTTGGCCCACTCGACGCCCGCGCGCAGCTCGCGCTCGACGACGTGCTGGATGTTCTGATCGATCGTGAGCTCGAGCGTGGCGCCCATCGTCGGCGGCCGCTCCACGCGCAGGAACGCCTGCTTGCGGGCGTCCACCTGCACGAGCACTTTGCCCTGCTGCCCGCGGATGAGCGAGTCGTAGACGCCTTCGATGCCGGCCAGGCCGGCGTTGTCGATGCCGACGTAGCCCAGGAGGTGCGCGGCCAGGGTGCGGTTCGGATAGAAGCGCCGGTTCTCCTTCAGGAAGCCGATCCCGTCGAGGCCGAGCGCGGCCACCCGCCGGGCCTGCTCGGGCGACGCCTGCCGCCGCACGTAGGCAAACGCCTTGCGGTTCTGCATGCGGTCGGCGAGCGCGTGCTGATCCTTCGCGCTGCAGTCGCCGAGCGCACGGCACAACGCGCGCGCCGCGGCGGCCGGATCGCCGATCTCGGTGGGGACCGCGTAGATCGTGTCCGCGTCCACGCTCGTGGCGAGCACGTGGCCGTTGCGGTCCACGATCTCGGCGCGCTTGGCCGGCGCCTCGATGGTCCGCGACTGCTGGCGATCGGCTTTCGCGGCCAGCTCCGTGTGCCGGACGACCTGCAGGTAGACGAGGCGCGCCTGGATCGTCACCGCCCAGAGGGCGATGACGCCGGCCGCCACCCAGACGCGGCGGCGCAGCGTCGGCCGCCAGCGCGAGGCGTCGTAGTCGCCGCGGGACGTGTCGGGGGAGATGACCTCGTCCATCGCGGTCACCGGCTGGCGACCACCGACCGTGGTGGAGGCGGTGTTTCGACGACTCGTTCGATCACGGACGCGTCTTCCGGACGGGGGGCGACCATACGCAGGCGTCCGAGCGCGATGCGCTCGATCCGCTCCGGCGCCTGCAGCGTCTGCACCTCGAGCCGCAGATGACGGTTCACCTCGGCCTCGACGCCGCGCTCCTGCTGCATCTGCTCGAGCCGGTAGCCGTTGCGGCGCAGCTCGAACTGCTGCCACGCCCAGAAGAGCAGCACCGAAACGAGGAAGACGCCGATCGCCACCGAGCGGACCATCTCGCGGTTCCGCTCCCGATCGATCTCGCGCACGATCGGGTTGTTGCGAACGTCTTTCTTGATCGCGTATTCGAAGGTTTCGGTGGTCATACGGACACCTCGGCGGCGCGCAGCTTGGCGCTGCGCGCGCGGGGGTTGCGATCGATCTCGGCAGCCGCCGGCACGAGCGGCCGCTTGGTGAGCACGCGCAGACCGCTCTCGCCGGCCGCCTGCATCGAACGCAGGACGTGCTTGACGATGCGGTCCTCGAGCGAGTGGAACGTGATGACGACCAGCCTGCCGCCCGGGCGCAGGCGCGCCGCCACGGCGTGGAGGCAGTCGCCCAGCCCCTCGAGCTCGCGGTTGACCCAGATGCGCACGGCCTGGAACGTCCGCGTGGCGGGATCGATCCGCGTGTAGCCGCGCTTCGGCACCGCCCGCCGCACGATGTCGGCGAGGCGCCCGGTCGTTTCGATCGGCGCGGTGGCGCGCGCCGTCACGATTGCCCGCGCGATCCGGCGCGCGAAGCGGTCTTCTCCCAGTTCGTAAATCACGTCCGCCAGCGTCTTCTCGTCGGCCCCGGCCACCGCCTCCGCGGCGGTCGGCCCGGCCGACGTGTCCATACGCATGTCCAGCGGCTCGTCCCGCCGGAAGCTGAATCCGCGCCCCGGCTGGTCGAGCTGCATCGACGACACGCCCAGGTCGAGCAGGATCCCGTCCACCGTGCTCAGCCCCTCCCGATCGAGGATGGCCGGCAGCTGCCGGTAGTCCCCATGCACCACGCGAGCCCGATCGCCGAAGTCGCGCAAACGCTCGCGCGCCAGCTCCACCGCCGCCGGATCGCGATCGACGCCGAGCAGCTGCGAGGCGCCGGCCTCGAGCACCGCCCGCGCGTGGCCGCCGAGCCCGACAGTCCCGTCGACGAACACCCCGCCGCGCGACGGCTGGAGATGTTCGAGCACTTCCGCCACCATGACCGGCTCGTGCACGTCACACCCAATCCGTCTTGCTGGCCGAGCGGGGCGGAGCCTCTTGCACGTTCCTCCGAGGCGCAGCCTCGCTCGCGTTACACTGTCCCCGGTTCAGATACCGTGCTGGGACAGCAACAGCCCGTCGTCATCGGTCCACGGCTCGCGGGCGAGCTTGTCCGCGAACCGCTCCTCGTTCCACACCTCGAGGAAATTGATGCGCCCCAGCACGCGCACTTCGCCCACGATCGCGGCGCGCTGCCGCAGACCCGGCGGAATCACCACGCGCCCCTGCGGGTCCAGCTCGCCCGGCTGGCCGAAGTAGCTCACGCGATCCATGAACTTCACGAGCGCGGGATGCTGCGTCGGCGCCTTGAGCACCCGCTCCTCGAGCTCGGCCCACACCTGCATCGGGTAGATCCGCACCGAGTCGCCCTTGACGCTGGTCACGAACACGTCGGCGCCGCTCCGCGCCTGCACCAGGCCGCGAAAAAACGTCGGGATCTTGAGCCGCCCCTTGTCATCGATCCGGGTCGAGGCGCTCCCCCTGAAAACGGCGAGACTGAGTCCACCAGCGTCCATTTAAGGCCACTTACGACCACTGGATGGTAAAGAAGGCCTAGTTGGGTTGTCAATCGCAAACGACTGATCCACAAGACTTTTGTTCGTCTTGTTTCGTCTGATTTTCGCTTTCTATTATCTTCGCCACAACCCATTGCATCGTCCACCGCTGACCACCCGACCCATCGGTCAGCCGGCCATACCCACGTGCTAGGCTGAATCGCTCATGCTTCGTGCCGCGTTGATCGGGTTCCCCTCCAGCGGAAAGTCCACCCTCTTTCAGCTCATGACCAGTGCCCGCGACGGCGCGGGCGGCAAAGGCGACGTCCGCATCGGGATTTCGAAGGTGCCGGACGAACGCCTCGACGTGCTCACGGGCATGTACAACCCGAAGAAGCGCGTGCCCGCGACGGTCGAGTTCACCGACATCGCGGTGGTGGCGAAGGCGGGCGGCGCGCAGGCGCTCGTGGACGTCGCCAACTACAAGAACGCCGACGCGCTCGTGCACGTGGTGCGCGCGTTCCGCGACGAGACGGTGGCGCACCCGTCGGGGTCGGTGGATCCGGCGCGTGACGCGCAGGCGATGGAAGACGAGCTGATCCTCGCGGACCTCGGCGTCGCCGAGCGGCGCATCGAGCGCATCGAGCGCGATCTCAAGAAGGCCCGTTCAGCGGAGCTCGAGCGGGAACGCGACGTGGTGCAGCAGTGCAAGACGGCGCTCGAAGAGGGGCGGCCGCTGCGAACGCTCGCGCTCGCCGGCGACGATTTGAAGCGGCTTCGCGGCTTTCAGTTCCTCTCGGCGAAACCGCTGCTGCTCGTCATCAATCTCGACGAAGCCGACGTGACGGACGTCGGGGCCGACGTCGAACGCGCCGCGGCGAAGACCGGGCTCTCCGGGTTCCTGTCGCACGCCGCCACGCGCGCCGTGGCGCTGTGCGGCAAGATCGAGCTCGAGATCTCGCAGCTCGAGCCCGCCGACGCCAAGGCGTTCCTTGCCGATCTCGGGCTGGCGGAGTCGGGCCTCGATCGCGTCATCCGCGCCAGCTACGACCTGCTCGGCTACATGTCGTTCTTCACGGTCGGCGAGGACGAGTGCCGCGCCTGGTCGATCTCTCGCGGCACGCCGGCGCAGCTCGCGGCCGGGGAAATCCACACCGACATCCAGCGTGGCTTCATCCGCGCGGAAGTCGTTGCGTACGCCGCGCTCACCGGCCGCGGCAGCATGGCCGCCTGCCGCGACCACGGCGAAGTGAGGCTCGAAGGCAAGGAGTACGTCGTCCAGGACGGGGATATCATCAACTTCCGCCACGCCACCTGATTCGACCGTGAGCTCCCTTACAACTCGAGTCCTGGTGCTCGAGAGTCAGACGCCGTTCGTGCACGGCGGGGCCGAGATCCTGGCGCGCGAGCTGCTCGGCGCGCTGCGGGGTCGCGGCTACGAGGCCGAACTCGTCTCGATCCCGTTCCGCGATTCCCCCCGCGACGAACTGCTGGCTCACGCCGCCGCGTGGCGGCTCATCGATCTCACGCGCGCGCTCGACCGCCCGATCGACGCGGTCGTCGCCACTAAATTCCCCACCTATTTCGTGCGCCATCCGGCCAAGGTGGCCTGGCTCGTGCACCAGCACCGCGCCGCCTACGAGCTGTGCGGCACGCCGTTCAGCGACTTCGAGCACACCGAGCGGGACGTCGGCCTGCGCAAACGGCTGCTCGAGCTCGACACCGCGATGCTGCGCGAGTGCCGCGGCCTGTTCAGCATCGCGCGCACGGTTTCGGCCCGGCTGCAGAAGTACAACCAGCTCGCGGCCACGCCGCTCTACCACCCGCCGCGGCTGGCATCGTCGATCCGGCCGGGCCCGTACGGCGACTACCTGCTCACGGTGTCGCGGCTCGAGAAGGTCAAGCGCATCGATCTGGCCATCGAGGCGATGGCGCGCGTGCGCGGCGGGCCGCGCCTCGTGATCGCCGGCGACGGCAGCGAGCGGGCCGCACTGGCCGCGCGCATCGACGCGCTCGGGCTCGGCGATCGCGTGCGGTTGGCCGGCCGGGTCGACGACGCCGACCTCATCGATCTGCTGGCGGGCGCGCGGGCCCTGCTCTTCACGCCGTTCGAAGAGGACTACGGCTACGTCACGCTCGAGGCGTTTCTCGCGCGCAAGCCCGTGATCACGACCTCCGACGCCGGAGGCCCGCTCGAGTTCGTGGAGCACGACGTCAACGGTCTCGTCGCGGCGCCGGAGCCCGGCGCGCTCGCCGACGCCATCGCGCGGATCGCCGGCGACGCCGCGGCGGCCGCCAGGCTTGGCGACGCCGGGTACGCGCGGGCGCGCCTCATCTCGTGGGACGGCGTCGTCGAGCAGCTGATGACCGCCGCGCGCGAAGGAGCGCCGTCTGTCGGCTAGCGAGGCTTCGCCTCAGGACCCGGGCGGGCGGCCGGATCCGGGGGAGGGTGTCCTGGTCATCGTGCCGACGTTCAACGAGCGCGAGAACATCGCGCTGCTCGTCCCGCAGCTGCTCGCGATCGCCGGCCTGAACGTGCTGATCGTGGACGACGGTTCGCCCGATGGCACCGGCGCGGCGGCCGACCGCCTGGCCGAGGCCAGCGGCGGGCGCCTGAGGGTGATGCACCGCACCGGAGCCCGCGGGCTGGGACGGTCCTACGTCGACGGCATGCAGGGGGCCGTGCTCACCAACGTGCGGTATGTCTGCCAGATGGACGCCGACCTGTCGCACGATCCCATCGATCTCGTGCGGTTGATTCGCGCCGGCGCGGGGGCGGACCTCGTGATCGGCTCGCGCTACGTGCCGGGCGGCGCGCTGCACAACTGGCCGCGCCGCCGCGTGTGGCTCAGCGCCGTCGCCAACTGGTACGTCCGCGGCGTCACCGGCCTGCGGGTTCGCGACTGCACCAGCGGCTTCCGGTGCTGGCGCCGCGACCTGCTGGCGCGCCTGCCGCTCGCCCAGATCGCCTCGGACGGCTACGCATTCCAGGTGGAAATGGCGTACAAGGCCTGGCGTGCCGGCGCCACGATCGTCGAGGCGCCGATCACCTTCGTCGAGCGGCGCCAGGGCTCGTCCAAGCTCTCGGGCCGCGTGATCGCGGAGTCGATCTGGATGCCGTGGCGGCTGATCGCGAGGAAGACCGTGCGCCGACGCCCCGATTGAGTTACGCTCCCCGTTCCATGCAGCCCCCCGGGGGCCCGCGGCCCTCGATCTCCGCGTTCTTTCCCTGCTACAACGACGAGAGCACCATCGCCGGCCTGGTCCGCGAAGCCGACGCCCAGCTGCGGTGCGCGACCGACGACTACGAGATCATCGTGGTCAACGACGGGTCGCGCGACCGCAGCGCCACGGTGCTCGCCGAGCTCGCTT
The DNA here is from genome assembly GCA_035646375.1 of Vicinamibacterales bacterium. Classification (GTDB taxonomy): domain Bacteria; phylum Acidobacteriota; class Vicinamibacteria; order Vicinamibacterales; family UBA2999; genus DASYRM01. The sequence continues at coordinate 1,043 of DASRPM010000272.1, read as the reverse complement.
CGCAGGTGCCTCGGCTCAAGGTGGTCACCCACCCGGTCAATCGCGGCTACGGCGGCGCGCTGCGATCGGGGTTCGCGGCGGCCACCAAGGAGCTCGTGTTCTACACCGACGGGGACGGGCAGTACGACGTCAGGGAAATCCCCCTCATGCTGGCGCTGCTGGTGGACGACACCGACTTCGTCAACGGCATGAAGATGGCGCGCAGCGATCCGGCGTACCGCGTCTTTGCCGGCAACCTGCACAAGTTCGTGACGCGGTGGGCGTTCTGGCTGCCCATCGACGACGTGGACTGCGACTACCGCCTGATCCGGCGCTCGGTGCTCGAGCACATCGCGCTGCGCAGCAACAGCGGATCGATCTGCGTCGAGCTGGTGAAGCGCGCGCAACGCGCCGGCGCCCGCTTCCGGCAGGTGTCGGTGCGGCACTATTCGCGGCAGTTCGGCAGCTCGCAGTTCTTCCGTCCCGCGCGCATCCTGCGCACCTACGCGGACCTCGCGCGCATGTGGATCCAGCTGATGGTGATGCGCGGAGACGGCCCGGACCCCTCTGGTAGAATCCGGCCGTGAACCGGCCGCCGGACGCGGGACCAGTATCGCACCGGGCCTTCTACGCCGGCCGGCGCGTGCTCGTCACCGGCGGGCTGGGATTCATCGGCAGCAACCTGGCGCGCGAGCTCGTGGCGATCGACGCCCAGGTGACGATCGTCGACGCCCTCATTCCCGACTACGGCGGCAACCTCTTCAACATCGACGGCATCGCGGACCGGGTGCGCGTGGAGATTGCCGACGTGCGCGACGCCGCCGCCGTGGCGGAGGCCGTGCGCGGACAGGACGTGATCTTCAACCTCGCGGGCCAGGTGAGCCACATCGACAGCATGCGCGACCCGCACACCGACCTCGCGATCAACTGCCAGGCGCAGCTGTCGTTGCTCGAGGCGTGCCGGGCGCACAACCCCGGCGTGAAGGTCGTCTTCGCCGGTACCCGGCAGGTGTACGGCCGGCCGTCGAGCCTGCCGGTCACCGAAGATCACCTGGTGAAGCCGA
>DASRPM010000271.1:0-13345 GCA_035646375.1 Vicinamibacterales bacterium | reverse complement strand
CCTGCGGTTTCCACGCGAACGGCCTTGCGTTTGACGAGCCGTTGCAGCGGAGTCTCCCAGACGGTAAGTGACTGGACCCGCTTCAATGGAATCGTGGTGGTGACCCGCGTGAGCAACCCATACTCGGTCCTCAGGTCCTCGCCGACACGCGTGAGCCGGAACTCATGGAGCCGCACCACGGACCAGACCATCGACAGGATGCGGACGAACGCGAGGATGACCACGATGGCGGTAAAGAGCATGGCCACACGCAGCAGAAGGGCGAACACGTCGCCGGCCATGAGCGGTCGCACCGTGTCTCGCACGAAACCAGGGCCGAACGCCCCGCCCGTCAGGCGGCTCGAGATGGCGTTGAAGAGTCCGGCTTCCCACACAACGCTGGCGGCGGCGGCCACGAGCACCATCCCGCGGTTGTGGATCAGTCCGTTGAGCAGCAGCTCGCGAACCGGCAGGTACACCAGCGTCTTCGACTCGACCTCGCGTGTGGTTCCGTCCCTCGCCTCGCTGGGTGCCCCGAGGGCAGCCTCGGCACTCACCGGGCGCGCGGGCGCTTCTCCGTGAGCGACGTGCGTCCGGTCCGCGAAGACGCGCCGCCGCATCTCTTCGAATACCGTCTCGTGCAGCACGCTGATCGTGGCTTCCGGGGTCTGGCCGCCCCCCGTTTCGACGCGCACTTCCGCCACCCCGAAAAGCCGGTGAGCGAGATTCCTGACGGCGTCGAGGTTCTGGATGCGTGCATACGGCACGTGCCGCTCGTTGCGGAAGATGACGCCGGACCGGATGACGAGCTCCGTGCCCTCGTAGCGCAGCCGGAACGAGAAGTACTTCAGGAGCGACGCAATCGTGGCCGGAACGAGCAGCAGCAGCAGCCAGAACTGCCAGTTCGCGAGCGCGACGTCGCCCGGCAGCGCGCGGTTCACCCATCCGGCCGGGTTCCACCCGTCGGGATCCGGTGATGACCGCCCATTCGTCAACAGCAGCAGCACCGCCGGCAGCAGGAGCGCCTTCAGGGTGCCGGCCAGCGCAAACAGGATCGACGTCGGGTGCAGACGGTGCTCAGACGGCATCGCCTTCGTCACGCGGGAGCAGATGCGCGCGGATGCGTTGGGCAGTGGCGAACTCGAGGCCCGGCAGCTTCACTTCCGAATGCTGCGTCCCGGCGGTATAGACCACCAGCGTGCCGAGGCCGTGGCGGCGCTCGAGTGGTCCCTGCGACACGTCGGTGTGCTGGATCCGCGACCTGGGAATGTTGGTGACCGTCCGCCAGTACACGCCGCGCGCGATTTCGAGACCCGCGTCGTCCACAACGTACGAGGTGAAGCGATAGGCCATCGGCGGCCAGCGCCGCATCTGCCACGCCAGCGCCGCCACCGCCCCAGTCCACAGCGGCAGCATGATGACCAGCCAGGCCCCTCCGTTAGCGACCGACAGTGTGACGGTAGCCATGAGCGAGGCGAGAGCCGCGACGCCGGTGAAGACAAGGCCGTGCACCCGCTGCAGCGGAATCCAGCGCGGATCGATTTGCCGGCGCACGCCATCGGCAACGGAATCGAATGTATCGGAGTCCATCAACAGAAGACGACCCTATTACGTCACGCCGCCCTCGCTGCCGTCTATACTGACCGTGTTTTGGAGGGCCGTATGCGGTTGCACGTCGCTTCAGCCGTTCTGACAGGTGCGCTGGTGAGCGCTCCTGCCTTCGCGCACCACAGCTTCGCGCCGCACTTCGACTCGAGCAAGCCGGTGAGCATCTCCGGCGTCATCACCGAGTTCGAGGGACGCAATCCGCACAGCTACGTCCACATCCGGGCGGTGGACGAGAACGGGAAGACGCAGGAGTACGTCTGCGAGTCGCACGGCGTCACGCAGCTGACGCGCAACGGCGTCACGCCGCAGATCATGAAGGTGGGCAGCCGCATCCGCGTCACCGGCTCGCTGTCGCGTCACAGCCCCTTCATGTGCTTCTTCGACAGCGTCGAGCTTGCCGACGGACGGGTGCTCAGCGTGAACGGCCCGCGCGGCGCCGGACCGTCCACCGCGCCGCCGTTGCCGGCGCGCGCGGACATCTTCGGCACCTGGCTCCTGGCGCCCACTCCCGGCCGGAGCACGAGCGGCCCGCAGCCGATGATGGCGCTGCTGACGCCGGCCGGCGAGAAAGCGGTGGCCGCGTACGACCCGTTCAAGGACGACCCGACGTTCCGCTGCGACCCGGTGGCGATCCGCCGCGTCTGGGGCGCGCCCGGCACGCCGCTCGAGATCGTGCGCGACGGCAATGACATCGTGTTGCGCCACGAATGGATGGACGTGCGGCGCGTCATCCACATGAACATGAAGACGCATCCGAAGGACGGCAGGCGCGGCTCGCTCGGCCACTCCATCGGCCGCATGGAGGGCGACACGCTGGTCATCGAGACGGCCAACTACTCGGCCGGCGTGCTGAACCAGTACGTCGAGCAGCCGGGCCAACCCACCCGTGGTCTGCTGCACTCCGCCGCGCTCACGAGCGTCGAGCGGCTGCGCCTCGACGCCGCACGCCAGCGGCTCATCGTCGAGGTCGATCTGCTGGATCCGGAATTTTTCAAGCAGGCGTTCCCGCGGTCCACCAGCGAATACGCGCCCTCGAACCTGAAGATCGAGCCGTTCAACTGCTCGCGCGAGGGCGTCACGGGAACGATCAAGTCAGCGCAGAAGTAGGGGCCGCCTTCAGGCGGCCCGGGCCGGCTGAAGCCGGCCCCTGCGACCCGTCGCTTTCCGGCTGGCGAAATGTCCGCTCGTTGACAGTCCTCTCGGCCGCGAATCATACTTGTGGGTCGTTCGTGCGGTGATTTCCACGACTTGATGGACCGCACGTGCCGGGCGCCGCCCGGCATATCTGTCTAAGTCGCGAACAGCCCGCGACCTCGCGGGCTTTTTTTTGGAGTGTTATGGACAAATACATCTTCTCCTCGGAATCGGTGGGCGAGGGGCATCCCGACAAGGTCGCCGACACGATTTCCGACGCGGTCCTCGACGCGTGCCTCGCCGGCGATAAATACAGCCGCGTCGCCTGCGAAACGTTCGTCAAGTCGAACGTGGTGGTGATTGGTGGCGAAATCACGACCAAGACGAAGCTCGACTTCGAGACGATCGCGCGTAAGGCCATCCGCGAAATCGGCTACGTCAACGACGACGACGTGTTTCACGCCGACAAGGTGTTCATCAACCTGCTGGTCACGCAGCAGTCGCCGGACATCTCGCAGGGCGTGGACGCGAAGAAGGCCGCGGGGAAGAAGACCGCCAAGCAGGGCGCCGGCGACCAGGGGCTCATGTTCGGCTACGCCAGCAACGAGACGCCCGAGCTGATGCCGGCGCCGATCATGTTCGCGCATCGTCTCGGCCGCGAGCTGACCAAGATCCGCAAGAGCGGCAAGGTGCCGTGGCTGCGCCCGGACGCGAAGTCGCAGGTCTCCGTCGCCTACGAAGACGGCAAGCCGGTGCGCATCGAGAACGTGGTCATCTCGACCCAGCACGCCGCTGACGTCAGCCACAAAGAGATCGAGAAGTTCTGCATCGAGAACGTCATCAAGAAGTGCCTCCCGGCGCGGATGATGACCAGCAAGACCGAGTTCCTGATCAACCCGACCGGCCGCTTCGTCGTGGGTGGTCCGCAGGGCGACACCGGTCTCACCGGCCGCAAGATCATCGTCGACAGCTACGGCGGCATGGGCCGTCACGGCGGTGGCGCGTTCTCGGGCAAGGATCCGTCGAAGGTCGACCGCAGCGCCGCGTACATGGGCCGCTGGGTGGCGAAGAACATCGTCGCCGCGAAGCTGGCGCAGCGCTGCGAGGTGCAGTTCGCCTACGCGATCGGTCACCCCGATCCGGTGAGCGTGCACATCGACACGTTCGGCACCTCCACGGTGCCCTACTCGAAGCTCATTCGCGCGGTGAACCGCGTGTTCAGCTTCCAGCCGTCGGACATCGTGGCCCAGCTGAACCTGCTGCGCCCGATCTACTCGAAGACGACCAACTACGGTCACTTCGGCAAGAGCGACAAGGACCTCACCTGGGAAGCGACCAACAAGGTCGCCGCCCTGCAGAAGGCCCTGTAAGCTTCAGTTCGCGAGACGAGCAGTCGAAGGCCCCGGGCGTTCTTTACGTCCGGGGCCTTTCGTCTTTCTCGATACCGTGCAGGACAAGCCCCTTCACGAACGGCTCCACAAGCTGCGGCGGGCGCTGCCGTCCGACGAGCCGCTGCAGCATGTCTTCCGGGCCCGGCACGCCGCGCTCCTGGCGAGCCGTCGCGCCGAGGAGGCGCGTCAGATCGACGCCGCGTGGATCGAGGCGTGCCCGGCGTATGGCGAGGCACGGCGTGCGAGCGCCGACGCGGATCTCGACATCGTCGAGAGCCATGGCCTGCAGCTGGCGCTGCCACGCGCCACCTCCACTACCGGGTTCGGCGCCAAGCTGCGCGAGGGCTGGCTGCCGTGGCGCGACATCCTGTCGCAGCGCGAGCTGGGCGTCGGCACTGTGATGATCGACATCGGCGCCAACATCGGGACGACGTCGATCGCGCGCGTCATTCTCGGCGACGTGCAGCGCGTCTACGCCATCGAGCCCGAGCCCGCCAACTTTGCCTGCCTGGTCCGGAACATCGTGGCCAACGGTCTGCAGGGGTTCGTGCTGCCGGACGCCTCCGCGATCTCCAGCCGGACGGGGCAGGGGATGCTGCGCCAGGCCAGTGGCCTCGGCGCGCACCGGCTGCTCGACGACAAGGCGGTGCGCCGCGGCCGTCCCGATTCGTTCCCGGTCGCCACCTGGACGCTCGACGACTGGGTCGCGCACCACGGCATCGACGTGCCGGCGGTCTCGCTGATCAAGGTGGACACTCAGGGATGGGAGTCGCACGTCCTCGCCGGGGCCGCGCGACTGCTGTCAGCGCATCATCCCGCCTGGGTCATCGAAGTCAGCCCGCGACATCTGCACGCGGCGGGCACGCCGCTGGCGCAGCTGATCGAACAGTGCCAGGCGCACTTCACCCATGCGATCGATCTACGCGGCGAAGGGTCGAAGGCGCGCGTGGTGCCGGTGTCGCAGTTGGGCGAGGCGCTGGGGTACCTCGACTCGCCGACGGACGCCACGTACACCAATCTGCTCCTCTATCACCAGTCCTGACGGGCGACCGCGCCCCGTCAGGAGTCCGCCAACCTTAGAACGAGTAGCGATATTCGAACCTGACGATGTCCGTGTACCAGGCGGCGTCGGTCAGCGCGTGCCCGTAGCCCACGTAGAACGAGCCTTGATCGACCACGAACCGCGCGCCGATCTTGAGGCTCACGATGTTGGTGCCGCTGGCGTCGAAGTTGGTCAAATCCTCAGGCGTCTGATTGCCGTCCATGACGTGCCAGCCGACCAGTTCCACGACCGGTCCGATGCGCGTCCGGCCGGTCTCGTAGAGGGTGAAGCTCGGGCCGATCCCGTAGTAGAAGACGCTACCGGCGAAGTGGCCGTCCGCGTTCGTGGGCACGGGCGCCGCGCCGCCGATGGGCAGCCACACGCCCAGTTGCGACTCGAGCGTCACCTTCCGTGACAGCTCGTTCCACAACAGCAGCGCCGGCTCCACGGTGGCGTGGTCGGTGCCGAGCCCCTTCGACGCGCTCCCGCTCGGAAAGTAGAACTGCACTTTCGCCGACGCGATCGTCGTGCTGGTGTCCACGAACGCCAGCTTGGCGCCCACCCGGATGTCGCCGAAACCGCCCTGGCTGTCGAAGGCCGGCCCCGTGCCGGCGACGAACGCCTGCGGCTGGAGCCACCGCAGCGGCACCTGGCCCAGGATCGACAGCTGCGGCGCCACCTGCCACTCGCCCTCGAAATAGAGCTGCTGGAACCGGAGGTCGTTGGCGGCGCCGGGACCCGGCCCAGGCGCGTCGGGGTCGAAGCCCGGGTGGGCGGCCGGCAGCCCGCGATAGCAGCCGCACTTGGCATAGAAGAACTCGGCCCGGTCGGGCAGCGTGTTGCCCCACCCCCCGTCGAAGCGGATTCGCAGGTTCGACTCGGTGAGCGCGTCGTCGATGTAGCCGACGAAGGTGCCGCGCCGCCGTCTCACGGGTGGCGGGGGCGGTGCCTGCGACCGGCCCTGCGCGAGCAGCGAGGGTGCCGGTGCGGCGGCGGCAAGCGACGCCGTGTCCACACTCGTCAAGCCAGCGTCACGCGGCGGCGCCAGCTGCGCCGCGGCGGGGGCCGCAAGGCCAAGGATGATCGCGCACAAGCTCACGAACGTCGTTCGGGTCATCTGGCTCTCCTCCGGGTGCTAATCGCGAACCGGCGTCCAGCCGGTTTGCCAAATACTGTTGCGCGGCCCGCCATCAGCGGGACGCGCCCAGCTGGTTGAGCGTGGCATCGAGCAGGGTGGCTGCCTCCCCGTCGAGCGCGGCGCGCACGCGCATCACGGTGTCGCGCACCACGCGCGCATCCGCGGCCGCGGCCCCGCGGGCCGCGTGCTCGGCGATCACCGCGTACTCGCGAACCGCTTCCGTGAGCAGTTTCCGGACGGCCGCGGCCTTCGACGACGCGGCGAGCTCCGCCAGGTTCACGAGCAGATCGCCGAAGCGTTCGTGGAATTCCGGGAAACGGCGCGTGGCGTCGTCGCGCCCGAGCGCGACGAACAGGTCGAGGGCGCGCTGGTACGCGGGCACCGCGTCCGACGCCGAGCGGCTTTCCGCAATCCAGCCCTGGAGGTTGTAGCTGTCGGCGCGCTCGATGCCGACCGACGGCGCCGGCCGCGCCAGCGACTCGATGCGCTCGCGCGCCTGCAGATTGCGCCGCATCGCCTCCTCCGGCTCGCCGTTGTCGCGCAGGATGGCCGACAGGTTGTTGTAGAACTGCACCAGTTCCATCGCATACTCGCGGTTGCTCGGCTCGCGCCGTGTGAGGTCCTCGTGGATGCGCACCGCGCGCGTGTAGAGGTCGCGGACTTCCGCGATGCGCCCGTCCGTCAGCGCTACCACGTTGCCGAGATTGTTGTAGGCCCGTCCGAGGTCCTGCGCGCCGACCGGCATCGGACGCGCGGCCAGCGGCTCGAGCAGGCGGATGGCCTCGCGCAGGTCGGCCTCGGCCTCGTCGAGTGAGGCGCCGTCCTGTCCGGCCTGGGCCGCGAGCAGGATGCCGCGGTTGTAGCGCACACGGGCCAACGCCTGCTGCGCCGGCGCGTCCGCGCCCGCCGGCTGGCGGGCGGCGAGATCGAGCGCTGTGTCGTACGCCATCTTCGCCTCGGCGTAGCGTCCTCCCGAGCGGCGCAGCGCCTCGCCCAGCCAGTTGTACGCATCGGCGAGCGCCGCTCGGTACTCCGGCCGCGCCGGGTACGACTGCATGAGCGCCGTGAACGCCTTCACGGCCCCTTGATAGTCGGCCACCGCGCGGTCGGGTGCGTCGAGTGCGCCGTCGATGTGGCCGAGCCGCAGCTGCGCCACGGCGATCTCCCGCTGCAGGTCCTCGTTCTGCGGCGCCTGGCGGATGAAATCGAGGTAGAAGCGCTGCGCCTTCTCCAGCAGCTCCCGCCGGAATCCCACGATCTCCGGGACGTCCACGCCGAGCCGCGACGGGTCGCGCTCGGCGACCAGCAGCGATTCGTCCACGGCCGTGCGCGCCAGCTGCAGGTTGCGCTCGGCGCGGGCGCTTTCCGCGCGCGCGCGCTGACTCTCTCGGGTCGCCACCCAGGCTGTCACGCCGGTCAGGAAGAGCAGCAGGGCCAGGGCCGCGGCGACCCACTGCAGGCGGCGCCACTGGCGCCGCCGTTCGGCCCGCCGTTCGTGCACGAGCCGGTCGTGTTCGCGCTCGCTGTTCTCCAGAAAACGCATGGCGCGATCGAACGATTCGTCGTATCGACGCGCCCATGCTTCGGTGGGGTGGCGTTCGGCGCGCCACTTCAGGCCGAGCCCGAGCTCCGGATCGCGCCACAAGCCGGTCGTGCCGTCCTCGTACCACTCCGCGGCGCGGGTGAGCCGCAGGTACACGGTGGCGGCGGCGCGCTCCTCCTCGACCCAGCCGCGCAGCCGCGTCCAGCACCGCATGAGGCTTTCGTGCGAGAGGTCGACGATGGTGCCCGCCGTGAGCGGCACCGGTACTGGCGGCATCAGGAACGAGCGCCCGGGGCGGCGGAAAATCTCCACCGCCTGCGCCACATCGCTCTCCGGCGCCTCGGCGATCGCCGCTATCTCGGCGACGGAACATGGGCGGCGTCCTCCGCGCGGATCGTCAACGATGTCGCTGAGCGCGCGGAACATGCGCTCGACGAGCACTTGCTGGCGTCCCGGGCTCGCCTCGGCAAACGCCTCCTCGGCATGCCTCGAGAGCGCGTCGCGCAGCCCACCCACGCCTTCGTAGTCGTCGAGGTCGACCGGGCCGCGCGGCTCGGCCGCCTTGGCCCAGTGGTCCCACGTCCGCATCAGCGCGTGCTGCAGCAGCGGCAGCTGGTCCTGGTCGGAGCCCATGTCGTTCAGCAGCCGCTGCACGAGACGCGGCGCGATATTCGCGCCCGCCACCGCCACCGGACCGGTGATCGCCGCGCGCAGCTCGTCGCGCGTCATGCGCGGCACCAGGTACTGGCTGTTGTTGAGCGCCTCCGGCAGGCCGGGGAACTCCATGCAGTCGCCGATGAAGTCCGACCGCATCGTCACGACGATGTACACGGGCACGACGGACTGTTCGCTCGCCTCGAGCAGAAGCTTCACGAACCCGATGGCGTTGCCGTGCCCCTCGGAGCCGCGCGTCTTCTGGAAGCGAAAGAGCTCCTCGAACTGGTCCACGACCAGCAGCAGGTTGTCGGCGGGGGGCAGGCGCGCCTGCCGCACGGCATCGACGAGGCCGCGCGCGCCGCGCCGCAGCGCCGCTTCCGCCAGCAGCGCGCCGGGCACGTTCAACGGGCTGGCCGCCATGTTCAGCACGTCGGGCCCGGCGAGGGCGCTCGCCAGCTCGCGAAACGGATGGCCGCCGGGGCGCATGATGGCGATGCGCCAGCTCGATCCGGCCTTCACCATCTGGCCGCCGTGGAGCGCCGGTACCAGGCCGCAGCGGATCAGCGACGACTTGCCGCAGCCCGACGTCCCCACCACCGCCAGGAAGCGGTTGAAGCGCAGGCGCCGCAGCAGTTCGTCAACCCGGGTCTCGCGGCCGAAGAACAGATGGTCTTCCTCCGCCTCGAATGGGCGGAGCCCGGGAAAGGGGTTGCCTGCGGCGTCGCCGTTCACGGCGAGGGCTCGCGGCCTCTGGCGCTCAGGGCATCGACGAACGGCTGCAGTGGGGCGGCGTCGCACCCGCTCCACTGCGCGACGACGCCGCAGTAGTGCGTGCGGAAGCGCTCCTTGGCCGGCGTGCGCGGCGGCGCCTGCACCACGCACAGCTCGGGGGCGGGCTTGGTGCGGCCGTTCCCCGGGCTCTTCTGCACCTCGGTGAGCTTGCGGCGCAGCCAGGCCTCGTTGGCGTTGCCGTAGAACAGCAGCACGCCGTCGCACTGGCGAAGCGCGTCCTCGTGCGCTTCGCGGATTTCCCGCTCGTCGCCCTCGAACAGCGGGTGGACGATCTCGAACGACTGGAAGAGCAGGTCCGACCAGGGTGCGATGGCGGCCTCGTCGCGCGGGTCGTACACGAAGTAGAGGCTGGCCATGCCGGGCTTGGGGGGCGCGACGACGGAAGCCGGCGCCGGCTTCTGGCTCTCTTTCAGCCGCGAGGCGATGAGCGTGCGCAGATCCTCGAACGAGGTTTCGAGCAGGTCGGTGTCGGGCCGCATGCCGCGATCGAGGCGCAGGCGGTCGAGCAGCCGCTGCTGGCGATCGTCGGCCACCGGCAGCCCCTGCGGAATCCACAACAGGCGGGAGAAGGGGCCGCTGCCGCGGCGTTCGGCGGCCAGCTCGCTCTGGATCTCCTGCAGCGACGTCTCCGCCCCTTCGGGCACCATGCCGTAGGTGCCGCCGAACATGTGGATGGACATCCGGCACGAGGCGAGGTCTTCGCGCACCGCGGCCGCGAGCTCGGCTTCGATGAGCGGCAGCGTGCGGGCGGGCAGCACCGTGTAGCCGTGCTGCTGCAGCGCGCGGCGCAGCGAGTCGCGCTGCGGCCGCAGATCGGTGGTGGCCTCCCCGAGGTAGACGCGCACGCTCGGCTGCGGCTGCGCGAGCGCCGAGGCGCGGTCGTCGTGAATCTCCTCGAGCAGCCGGCAGAGATCGTGGGCGAGATCGTCGAGCCTGAGCAAGAACTCCTGCTCGGCCTCCGGTCCGAAGATCTCCGACAACTCGCGCACGCGGCCAGTGTCGGGCTCGATCTTGTAGAACTCGTAGCCGAGGAAGGGCTGCAGCTCCGGTGGATGCTGCTCGAGCGGCACCAGCGTCTTCAGCACTTTGAAGACGCGCGCCTGCTCGCCGAGCTTCAGCCCGCCGTGCGCCTCCGCGGCCTTGCAGAACTCGGTGAGCTCGCGCCGGCCCCACTTGGAATTGATGTAGCCCGGCGACACGATCGGCACGAGCGCTGCCACCTTGCGCAGCCGATCGATGAGGATGTCGGAGAAGACTTCGTTGCCGCGCAGCTCCGGATCCCACCAGACGTGCGCTTCGCGACCGGCGAGCTGCGCGACGCGAGTCTCGAGCGCGCGCTGCAGCATGGCAACCCAGCCCGTCTGTCCATCAGACAGCACTCGATTGTCGAGATGGGCGTAGCTGATGAATGCGTCGCCTTCGTATGCCATGAAGCTCGAACGCGACTGACATTAACACGCAGAATCGCGAGTGTTTCGCCAGCGTGCAATACGGATGACGTGGAAGCTCGGCCTTTGATGCGGCCGAGCTTGGCGCTCACGAGCTACTAGGCTGAGTTCCTGAAATCGACGCGGGGATTCTTCTCCGCCGTGTAGCGCATCGCCCAATCGGACTCGAAGACGAGCGCCTGGCGGCCCAGCCGGTCCACGGCATCGATGACGCCCATGGTCGGCAGATGCAGGGTCTGCCCCAGCGGGACGATGGGCCACCGCGCGGCGATGTGCGGCAGGCGATCGACGACGCACGGAATCCCGTATTCGGTCGACATGCGTGCCGCAATCACGTCGAGCTGCAGCGCGCCGATCACCCCGACGATCGGAACGCGCATCCCCACCGTGGGCATGAACGCCTGAAGCAGCCCTTCTTCGGCGAGCTGCGTCACGGCGTCGTCGAAGCGCTTGTGCCGCCCTTCAGACGGCCGCAGGTACGCGAACTGCTCGGGCGGGAACTGCTCGATCGGCGGGTACGCCAGCCCCTTGTCCTTGCAGAGCGTGTCACCGATGGCGATGCGGCCCGGCAGCACGATGCCGACGACGTCGCCGGGAAACGCCTCCGGCACGGTCTCCCGATCGCGGCCGAAGAATCGATACACGCGCGACAGCCGGATCTCTTCTCCCAGTCGCGTATTCCACACCTGCATGTCCTTGTCGAGCCGCCCGGCGCAGACGCGGAGAAAGGCCACGCGGTCCCGGTGGCGCGGGTTCATGTTCGCCTGAATCTTGAAGACGAAGCCGGAGAAGTCGGCGTCGGTCGGCGCCACGGTGCGCGCCCCGGCGCGGCGCGGCCCGGGCGGCGGTGCCAGCTTCAGCAGCGCGTGCAGGAACGGCTCCACGCCGAAGTCGTTGATCGCCGACCCGAAGAAGACCGGCGTCTGGCGTGCGTCGAGATACGCCTGGTGGTCGAATTGCGTCCCCGCGCCGGCGATGATCTCGGCGGCCTCGATGAGCGCCTGCTGCCGCTTCTCGCCGATCAGTCCGGCAACTTCCGGATCATCCGGTGCGGTGACACCCACCGGTGCCGTGCGGCGTCCGCGCCGCTCGCTGCGCTCGTAGAACAGGATGCTGCTGGTTTCCAGGTCGTAGATGCCGCGGAAGTCGGGTCCGTCGCCGAGCGGCCAGTTGATCGGCGCCGCGGCCAGCCCCAGCGTCTTTTCGATCTGATCGAGCAGGGCGAAGGGATCGAGCGCCGGCTGATCGAGCTTGTTGACGAAGGTCAGCACCGGCAGCGCATGCGCCTTGCAGACCTCGAACAGTTTCAGCGTCTGCGGCTCCACGCCCTTGGCCGCGTCGAGCACCATCACCACGCTGTCCACCGCGAGCAGCGTGCGATAGGTGTCCTCGCTGAAGTCCTGGTGGCCCGGCGTGTCGAGGATCGTGACGTGGCAGCCTTCGAGCTCGAACTCGAGCGCCGCGGTGCTGATCGAGATGCCGCGCTGCTGCTCGATCTCCATCCAATCGGAGGCGGCCTTCCGCTGATTGCGGCTGCCGCGCACGGCTCCGGCCAGCTCGATGGCGCCGGCGTAGAGCAGGAGCTTCTCCGTCAGCGTCGTCTTGCCGGCGTCGGGGTGGGAGATGATGGCAAACGTCCGGCGCCGCGCGACTTCGCTGGCGAGGGCGGCGGCTACTGCAGATGGTTCACTCAATGTCCCTGAAATTGTACGCGGTCCCGAGCCGTCACGGACCGACCGGGTGGCCCGGCAGCGTCCTGAGCCACGTCATCACGCTGTCGAACACGCGGGCCTGAGCGTCGGGATCCGACAACGCCAGGTCGTGCACACCGCCCTCGATCGACCGGATTGTCACGTGTGGCCCGAGTTTCGGCCCTTCGCGCTTGATGTCCTCGACGTCGAGCACGAGATCCTCACGCCGGTACTCTTCCTGCCAGCGCGGGTCGGTGCCGTCGTTCGAGCGTGCGGAGTGCAGGATCAGGGTTGGCTGGTCGATGCCGCCCTGCCGCGCGCGGCCGTGCGCGATGGCGATCGCGCGCACCCAGCCGAGAAAGACCGGAAATCCCTCGATCGGCTTCAGGCGGGTACGGAACTCCCATCGACCGTGGCAGTCCGGGCACGCGTCAGACTTCCGCAGCAGGGCGCGGGCATACCAGAGGGGCACAGTGGATCGCCGATCGTAGTGAGGAAACGTCAGCCCCACCGTCCGTGCGAGGACTATCCCGAATCCCTTGAGATCGCGATCGTTGAAGTCGAGAAAGGGGCTGTTCAGGAAGACGGCGTCGACACCGGCGCTGGCCTTCTTGTCCTGAAGGTAGCGCACCGCGACCAGCGCACCGGTGGAGTGGCCGTTCAGCAGGACGAACCGGTAGCGCTCGCCCCGGATTATGTCCAGCGCCGTCGTGATCTCGGGAAAGTACTCGTCGAGGCTCTTGGCGAAGTTCGGATAGGGATACCCCACGGGAAGCGAGCGGCCGTACTTCCGTAGATCGAGCGCGAAGAAGTCGCAGCCCTTTCGAGGAGTCCCCTGACCAAGCGTCGTTTCGTAGAACGTCGCCAGCTCGGGCGAAAGGAAGTAGTCGACGTAGCCGTGCAGGTACAGCACCGCGCACTC
>DASRPM010000270.1:0-4432 GCA_035646375.1 Vicinamibacterales bacterium | reverse complement strand
CGACGTGGTGCGGTCCGGCAAGGCGCGCTACCTGGGCGCGTCGTCGATGTACGCGTGGCAGCTGATGAAGGCGCTCGGCCTGCAGCGCGCGCACGGCTGGGCGCCCTTCGTGGCGATGCAGAACTACTACAACCTGCTGTATCGCGAGGACGAGCGCGAGATGATGCGCCTGTGCCGCGCGGAGGGCGTGGGCGTGACGCCGTGGTCGCCGCTGGCGCGCGGGCGCCTGGCGCGGCCGTGGAGCGACGAGCCACCCACCGATCGCGCCAAGACCGACGCGTTCGGCAAGAGCCTCTACGTGAAGACCGAAGATCTCGATCGGCCCGTGGTGGAGCGCGTGGCCGAGATCGCGCGCGAGCGCGGCGTGCCGATGGCGCAGATTGCGATGGCGTGGCTGCTGCGGCAGCCGGGCGTCACCTCGCCGATCGTGGGCGCCACCAAACCGCACCACCTCGACGACGCGGTTGCGGGTGAATCGCTGAAGCTCACCGACGACGAGTCGGCGAGGCTGGAGGAGCTGTATCGGCCCCACCCAGCCACAGAAGCTTTTGACTAGAGGCTAAAGGCTAGAGGCTAGAGGCTCTCAATATCTTCGTTTCAACTGCCGCACGAGGTCGAACTTCGCCGTCTCGGCCACGGCCATGACGGCCATCACGCCGGCCTGCGTGGGATCGCTCACGACGAGATCGGCCACGTCGGGTACGCTGCCCGCCTGGTTGAGCGAGATGACGCGCAGCCCCTGCGCCTGTACTTCCTTGACGGCTTCGGTGATGTCGCCGCCCATGAGCGACCCGGCCAGCACGAGCATCTTCACGCGCGGCAGCCGCACCACGGCGCGTACCGCGCCCGCAAGCTCCTGCTCGCCCACGAGCGGGATGGTGTCGATCGAGATGCGCTCGCCGCGGATGTTGTGGCGGTCCGCTTCGGAAATCGCGCCCATGGCGACCAGCCCCACCTGCGCGCCGCCGCCGATCACCACGATGCGCTTGCCGTAGATGCGCGAAAACGACGGCGTCTCCTCGGCGCGCTCGACGCCCGTCACCGTGTGGAGATCCGCCAGGACGGCGTCGATCGCCGAGCCCTCCGGCAGCGTGATCTCGAAGTAGATGCCGAGCGTCGGCGTCCCGCTATGGATGTCCACATACGTGATGTTGGCGGAGTGGTCGGCCAGCACCTTGGTGAGGCTCGACAACATCCCGGGCCGATCGGCCACGGTGGTCAGGATCGCGTGGGACATTCCGCTGAGACTAGCATGCGCGGGGCGTCATATAATGCCGCCCTATGACGCGAGTGGCTGCCCCGTTGATGATGTGTCTCGCGATGGCTGCGGGTATGCCGGCCCTCGCTTTTGGACAGGCGCAACCGATGTACGGACCGTCGATCACCGCTGACACGGCAAAGAAGATTGCTCCCGCCGCCATTGCCGAGGCGAAGAAGAACAGCTGGACGATGGCGATTGCCATCGTGGACACCCACGGCGAGCTGGTGTACTTCGAGCGCATGGACGACGTGCAGCAGGGGAGCGTGGACGTCGCGCTCGCCAAAGCCCGTTCCGCCGCGCGCTTCAAGCGCCCGACCAAGACCTTCCAGGACGGCCTCGCCGCCGGCGGCGCCGGGCTGCGGCTGCTGTCGCTCGAGGGCGCCGTGCCGGTCGAGGGCGGTATACCGCTCGTGGTCGGCGGCAAGATCGTCGGCGCGATCGGCGCGTCGGGCGGCACCAGCGAGCAGGACGGCGTGGTCGCGAACGCCGCGGTCGCGGCGCTGAAGTGACCTTCGACCCCAGGCCTTAGACCTCAGGGCTTGGCGGCCTAAGACCCTCGAGCCCCAAGGCCCAAGGTCCAAGGCCGAAGGTCGGGCATCACTCACGCGCCTATTTCAAAGGTGAGTGATGCCCAGAAGCTTTCCCAATCCGCGTTCGACCCGGCGGGCGCCGGCACCATGTGCACCGCCTTCACCAGCCACACGCCTGGCTCGTCGATGACGAACGTGGCGCGGCCGTCGCGATCCGATCGCGCCTTGACCTTGTGATACGGCGCGCGCTGGTTGTAGGCCACGACGAGCGCGCCCGCGAGCGGCGCGTCCTTGTACGTGAGCCGCACCGGCAGCGCATCGCCGCGCCGCAACTGATACGGATTGCGCTCGGCCACGAGCTCCACGGGAAAGCCGAGCGCCCGGTCGCCCGCGCCGCCCGTCATCGCGCCCGAGCGCACGAGGCTCTTGGCCGCGCGCGAGAAGATCTCGCGCCCCTCGCGCTGCGACGCCTGGCCGCGCGCCCGCGCGGCGATCACCGCTTCGAGCCCTTCTTCCGCGAGGTACTGCGTGAACTTGTCGGCCGGCAGCGTCACCGGGCTGGGCCGGCTCCGGTAGCCGATCACCAGCAGGCCGGGCGACGTGACGCGCAGCAGGCCCGCCGGATCCGATCCCTCGCGGCCCACCACCTGTCTGCGGCCGGCGGCGTCCACCACCACGAAGTCGCCGATGAGCGCCTCGTTGCGCGGCACCGGATCGCCATGGAAGTCGTCTCCGACGCGCAGCTTCACGCCCACCACGCGGCCCAGGTCGGTCATGAACTTCGTGGGCTCGATCCAGAAGTCGTGTGCGTCCAGCGGCGTCGACACGGTGAGCACGCTGGCGAGGATGCCGAGGGCGAGAATCGAACGGCGCATGTGAAATCTCCCGCTGGTTGGGCAGTTACTTACCTAGAGGCCAAAGGCAAGAGGCTAGAGGCCATGACAGTGGTCGGATGGACCGGAGGGTTGCGTTGCGCTTTCCCATCCGGTCCACCCGCCTATCCCTACCCGCCTTACCGCCGCGAAGCGGCGGCCCCAACCGCCTTACGGGTGGATCGGGCCGGGCGAGCCCGAGAGCGGCGTCTGGAGGTAGGGGAACGTGGCGCGGAAGAGGCTGAAGTTGGCGTCGCCCGTGATGGCGCCGTCGGGTGTGTAGTTGACGGTCGCCGTCGAGAGCGCGCCGTCGGTGAGCTGTTCCACCGCGGCCGGGTGGCCGGGCAGCAGCACGCCTTCCACCGCGCGCAGCGCGATGTCCACCACGTCGTCACCGGGACGGCGGCCGTTCGGGAAGCCCGCGGTGTCGTTACCAAGCACGCCCACCGGGCTCTGCGCCGCCGGCGCTTTCACCGCAATCGACGTGTTGAGCCGCAGCATCTCCGACGCCGTCACCTTGGCCGGCTGGTTCAGGCCGGGCACGCCGGTGAGGAACACCGACACGAGGTCGTTGCGCGGCGTGGCGGGAGCGGGCACGTTGAAGAGCGCGTTGATGAGGACTGGCAGTGTCGGGTTGGTGACGTACTTCGCGAACTGCGCATCGTGCTTCGGCTCGCTCGCGTTGAACTTGTCCTTGTCCCTGATCCCGATGACCAGTTCGTTGACGAGCGCGTGGCCGAGGCGTGAGCGCTGCTGCCACACTTCCTCGTCTTCGTCGTCGCTCTCCACGCGCTCGCTGGCCGTAGTCCACCCGCCGATGACCGGGTCGCCTCCGGCGGTCAGGCAGGCGATCGGTACTTCCAGCGCGAGGCTCGTCACGTTCTTGTCGGCGAGCACGTTCTCGGTGCCGTCCACCGGGCCGAGCGGGTTCAGGTTGATCAGGTCGAACACCTCGGCCAGGTTCACCACGAAGCCCTCGCGGCGCTGGCCCACGAACATGCGGCCGTTTTGGCACCCCGGGATTCTGACGTCGTAGACATGGCTGTCGGCGTATTGCGCGTAGTTGGGAATCGACTTGTCGCCGATCCGATCGGCCGGCTTCTTGAACGTCGCCGAGTGGGTCACGGCGTGGCTCAAGAACGCCGCCTGACCGCTGCGGCGGTCGCCGCGGATCACCCGTACCTGGTAGGTTTCGAGCGCGTTCAGGTTCTGGATGTCCTCGGGGTTGGGTCCGATCGGCCCGATGTTCACGAGCGGAATCGCCAGGTCCTTCGCCAGACCGGTCGACACGGCGATGTTGCGGTACTTGGTCTTGAAGCGAAACTGGAACGTGAGGTCTTCGCGCGCGTCGCCGTTGTTGTCCACGTGGATTTCGTAGATGGCGTTCGGATCCATCGCGAAGAAGTTGGGCCCGCCGTAGGCGTCCTGCAGCGGGATGTAGTTGGCGATCAAGGTCACGTACCCTTCGCGTCCCGGCTCGTAGCTCCGGAATGCGTAGAAGTCGGTGCCGTCGAGCTTTGGCCGACCGGTGATGCCCGGCGCCTCGCGGTGGCTCGACCCGAACGCCGTGATCCCGGCGGCGGCCATCAATGCCGCCCCGGCCAACAGCTGAATCGACAGTCGTTTCATTGCGTCCTCCAGAAAGGGCCCAGGGTGTCTGGTCTGGGCCGCCGTCTGTGCTACGGACGCTTACTGAGATCGGATTCTTGATGGTGGAGTCAGGTAGGTCAGGTAGGTCAGGTGGGGCGGGTGGGGCGGGTGGGGCTCAG
>DASRPM010000269.1:0-9930 GCA_035646375.1 Vicinamibacterales bacterium | reverse complement strand
CGGCGCGCCGCGATGGATTTGGAGCCAGATTTGCGACGGTCGTAGGGGCCGCCTTCAGGCGGCACAGGAGTGGCTAGCCTGCTTTGGTTAGACGCGGGGCCGTAGAGACTCAAGAAACGCGCGCATCTCGCGCAGCACGTCCGCCTCGTGCGACAGGTACACGTAGTGGTTCGCGCCCGGCAGTCTCACGACACGGGCGCCGGGGAGGCCATCCTCGACGGCCTTCGCCTGTCGTTCCGTGAAGGCGCTCAATCCAGCGATCTGCTCTCTGATCTTCGGATCGGTGCTGCTCTCGGCCCACCGGCCCGGGCTCTGGGAACTCACGAGAAACAGGGCCGGGGCCCGAATCTGGACGTACTCCTTCATGCCTGCCGTCAGAAACCGACCGCCCGGAAAGGACCGCGGCGGCCCGAGGCGCCCTTCCGGCGTCACGGAACGCTTCTGACGAAGTTCTGCCTCCGGGTACGTGAATCCCAGAACCCGGGTGTAGTACTGACGCAGCCCATCGAAGCTGGCAAGATCGGCGTCACTCGGCGGCGGGGTCTGGGGGAACCCAACCTTCGAGATCTCCTCGAACGTTGGTACCTTGCCATTGTTGAAGGCATAGGGATAGGCGGCGTCGAGATACACGAGCGCGGCGACGCGACTCGGATGGCGCGTGCCAATCGAGCTCAGCTCCTGCCCGCCGATTGAGTGCCCGACGAGCACCGGGCTCTCCAGCTTCAGCGCGTCGAGCACGCCGAGTACATCATCGCCAAACGTATCTGAGCCCGAGGTGAGCGGAGCAAAGCCCGACTCGCCGAAACCGCGGCGCGTGATGCCGTAGACATGGAACTCGCTGGTGAGCCTGGGCGCGAAGTCGTCGAACACGTGCGCCGTGTCGCCTCCGCCGGCCAGCAGCACCAACGGTCTTCCAGCGCCGCCCCAATCGAGTACCTCCAGCCGCACGTCCTGGCCGACCGGAACGAATCGGCCCACATGTGAAGAGGGGTCTTTCCAGTCAGTGGGCTGTTGCGATCCCAGAGGAACGACAAGCGCGACGAGTAGAGTGGGAATCGCCAGCTGGCTCAACCGCCGTGGAATTCTGCGCATGGCGACGACTACTTGCGGCCGTCTGATTGGTTACATCGGGCTGTGTTACCAGCCGTTGCAGTCGAACTTGAAGCCGCACTTCAGGCACTTGATGCAGCCCTTCACCTTGGCCAGGTCGCGCGACTCGGCGCAGCGTGGGCACGTGGTGTCTTCGGCGTCGAGGTCGGTGGCGGAAGCAGGGGCGGGAGGTGGGGTGGGTCGAGGGGGGGCTGCCTCGTGGCTCATCGACCGAACACTATCCGTTCGTCGTTGAGGAGCGCAACCGTCGCGCGCAGCATCAGCGCGGCGCTCGCGACGCACGTCAGCCCGGCGGCGGCAAAGGCGATGGGGCCGGGGGCGAAGCCGCCGAGCACGCTCGTCAGCAGTACGTACTGGCCGAGCAGCGGCACGCCGTACATCCACGGCTGATGATCGACCGGGTAGAGCGTGCCCATCACGCCCACGAGCATCGGCGCCAGGATCAGGATGCCCATGTAGGTCTGGGCTTCCTTGAACGACTTGGCGAGCGTGGCGACACACGACTGCACCGACGCCGTCAGCAGGCACATCGGCAGCGCGGCGGCCATCAGCCCCAGCATGTGCGGCGTGCCGAAGCGGAACCGCATGCCCAGCTCCTGGAGCGGAATGAACCGGAGCAGCGCGGTACAGAGACCGGCCGTCACCATCACGGCGAGCATGGCGCACAGCGCCGAGGCGGCCACCTTGCCGAGCGCCAGCGCCCCGCGCGGCACCGGGTTCACGAGCAGCGCCTCGAGCGAGCCGCGCTCGCGCTCGCCCGCGGTGGCGTCGGTCGCCAGCTGCATCGCACCGGTGAAGGCCGCCAGCAGCACCATCAACGGGATCACGGACAGCAGCTTGGCCGCGCGCTGCTGCGTGGTGGACACCTCGATGCCTTCGACCTTGAGCGGTGTAGCCGCGGCGGGGCTCACGCCACGCCCGATCAACCGCAAGGCGCCAATCTCGGCGTTGTACTGTTGCAGCAGGCGCTGCACCCGTTCCACCTGCGCGCGCGCGTCGGACCGCGCGCTGTCGGCAATCAGCTTGATGCTCGCCGGACGCGACGCGCGGAAGTCGTCGGCGTAGTCCGCCGGCACCACCAGCACGACGTATTCGGCCTGCTCCCGCACCGCCTGCTCGGGGTCGGCCGGCGGCGGCGTCACCAGCACCCCGGACTGCTGCGACAGCCACTGCACGAGTGCCGGCGCGTTGCGGGCGCCGACGATCGGAATCCGCACGTCGTCGGCTTCCTTCTGCCGGTCGGCGATGCGGTTCATCATGAACGCGGTGATGAGCGGGCCGACGAGGATGCCGAGCAGGATCGACGCCAGCGCCCGCTTGTCGCGGAACGAGTCCACGAGCTCCTTCACCAGCACGACGCGCGCCTGGCGGACCCAGCGGGGAAGCGGGCGCGGCACCCTCATCGCGGCTCACCCGCGCCGGCCAGCGCCACGAAGGCGTCTTCCAGGCTGTCGTAGCCGGCCCTGGCCCGCAGCTCGTCGGGCGTCCCGTGCGCCACCACCTTGCCGCCGGCGATGACGACGATGGAGTCGCACAGCGCCGACACTTCCTGCATCACGTGACTCGAGAAGAGGACGCAGCGCCCCTGGGCCTTGAGGCGCTTGATGATGGCGCGCACTGCACGCGTACTCATCACGTCGAGGCCGTTGGTAGGCTCGTCCAGGATCACGTTCTGCGGTTCGTGCACGAGCGCGCGCGCGATGGCCACCTTGGTGCGCTCGCCGTGCGAGTAGCCGGCGGCGCGCCGGTCGGCCAGGTGCATCAGGTCGAGCGTCTTCAGCAGGTCCGTCGTGCGTTCGTGGAGGGCGTCGCCTTCGAGGCCGTGCAGCTCGCCGTAATAACGCACCTGCTCGCGGGCCGTCAGGCGCGGGTAGAGCCCGGCGAGGTCGGGCAGGACGCCGAGCCGCGCCTGGGCATCGCGCGGGTATTTCGTGGCGTCCACGTGATCGACTTCGATGCTGCCGCCGTCGGACCGCATCACGCCGTAGAGCATGCGCAGCGTGGTGGTCTTGCCGGCGCCGTTCGGTCCAAGCAGCCCCGTCACCTGGCCGTCCTGCGCGGTGAAGGAGACGCCGTCCACCGCGGCCACCGGGCCGAAGTACTTCTTCAGGTCGAGGGCGGCAATCACCGCGCGCCTCCCTGCTCGGTTGCCGCGAGCGCGAGCGGCGCCGGCTCGGGGCCGGCCGGGGTGAGGAAGAAGCCGGGGCGCTCCACGCCGCGGACGCACTGGGTGTCCACCGCCTGTGCGTCCGCGCTGTCGATGAAGTCGGTCACGATGCGGTTGCCGCACGCCGTGGCCGCCACGCCGTGGCCGGTGCCCGGCATCACCACGTGCCGTCCGTTGCGCAGGTGCTTCACCACCTCGAGGCCCCAGCTGGGTGGCGTCACCGGATCGATCTCGCCCGACAGCACCAGCGCCGGCACGGTGGAGGTGACCGGCGCGTAGTAGCCCGGGTCCACGGCTCCCTTGGGCCAGAACCGGCAGGCGGCCACCTGGCCGGTCAGCAGCCGCGTGCCGAACAGCGTGCCCGCCGCCGCGCGCGTGATGTCCTCGGGGGTATAGCGCGGGCTGTCCTCGCTGCAGACCACCGAGAGCTGCATGCCCAGGCTCATGCTGTCGGTGGCCGACTCGCCGGCGAACGCCAGCGCCAACAGCCCCTGGAAGTCGTCGTGCTCGGCGCGCTCGAGGAGCGACGGCAGGATCGAGGCGGTGAGCGGCGAATAGAGCGCCGAGAAGATGATGCCGGCGACGACCTTCGACGTGACCTCGATGTCCTCGGCCACGCCCGTCCTCGGATGCGCCACCTTCACGTGCGGCGGCCGTGCGTCGAGGCGTGTGAAGAGCTCCGCCACGCGCTCGGCCAGGCGGGGATAGCTGGCGCGGCAGGCGTCGTCGCGGCTGCAGTCGTCGAACAGCCGGTCCAGCGCCCGCTGGGCGTCGCGTGCGGCGTACATCGGGAGGCGCATGTCCATCGGGGCCACGCCGTCCAGCACGATCGATCGCACGCGGTCGGGGTGGCGGCGCAGAAAGACCAGCGCGGCGCGCGTGCCGTAGGAGCCGCCGTAGAGATTCACGCGGTCGTAGCCGAGGTACGCGCGGACGTCGTCCAGGTCGTCCATCGCGATGTTCGTCGTGTAGAGCCGCGGATCGCCGGGCAGCCGGGCGAGGCAGCGCCGCAGCTTCTCGAGCGCCTGGTCGTCCGGTTCCGTGAGATCGCGCAGCGAGTCGCCGCCGGCGCGGCAGTTCAGCGGGTTCGACTTGCCGGTGCCGCGCTGATCGACGAGGACGACGTCGCGCGTGC
This sequence comes from Vicinamibacterales bacterium, assembly GCA_035646375.1. GTDB lineage: Bacteria > Acidobacteriota > Vicinamibacteria > Vicinamibacterales > UBA2999 > DASYRM01. Next base: position 5,518 of record DASRPM010000269.1, on the reverse strand, counting down.
GCTGGACCTTGCGGAACATCGGCTGTACGAGATGCGCCATCTGCGCCGCGGCCTGTCCGGGCCCGCCCGCCAGGAAGACCAGCGGGTCGGCGTGGACGTCGGTGCTGACCGCCGGCAGCACCACGATCGCAAGGCGAATCTTGCGGCCGGTGCCGGCGGCGCGATCTTCGTAGACCTCGAGACCGCCGCAGTAGGCGTCGGTGGGGCCTTCACTGCTGGCGCAGGGATGCAGGCGTGCGGAGACGAGCGGCGGGCCGGCGGGCACGCACGCGGCACACGCGAGGGCGGCGGCCAGCACGAAGGCGGCGGCGGAGCCTGAATGCGCGTCGGTCCGAGGCGAGGCCTCGCTGGTCTCCACGGGCAACACAAAAAATCGTAGCACCCGCAGATCGGCCCTTCTTCGCGCGGTTGCGCACCGAACGTTGTGAATAGTGAGAATGTTTGGAGAGGGTCACGTTTCGACACGTCAATGCCCGCCCGAAGGGCGGGCAATTCAGATAACGCTCCGGCGAGGCGAAGCCTAGGTTTCGCCTTCAAGAGGCGCAGCCTCGCCGGAGTAGGATACCGGCGTGCGATACCACGCAGTGGTGCTCGTCGTGGCTGGGGCGCTCGCCTATGCCACGAGTTTGTCGAATCCGTTTCTCTACGACGACCAGACCGCGATCGTGAAGAACGCGCAGATCCGGACGCTGTCGCCGCTCGCGGTGCCGCTCTCGCCGCCGCGCGACACGCCGGTGGCGGGGCGGCCGCTCGTCAACCTGTCGCTCGCGCTCAACTACGCATACGGCGGGCTCGACGTGACCAGCTACCACGTGACCAACGTCGCGCTGCACCTGCTGGTGGCGCTCGCGTTCTTCGGCGTGGTGCGGCGGACGCTGCGGATTGGCGGGTCTGACCGCCTTCGCCAAGACTACGGCGGTCAAGAAGACCCGCTGCCTCGTACGCACGGCGGGTCTGAAGACCCGCAACTACATGCTGACGGCCTGGCGCTCGCGTGCGCGCTGGTCTGGGCGCTGCATCCGCTCAACACCGAGGTCGTCAACTACGTGGTGCAGCGCACCGAGTCGCTGATGGCGCTGGCCTATCTGACCACGCTCTACTGCGCGGTGCGGGCGTGGGCGCATCCGAATAGCTGGATCTGGCAGCTGGCCGCGGTGGCCGCGTGCGCGGCCGGCATGGCGTCGAAGGAATCGATGGTCACCGCGCCGCTGATGGTGCTCGTCTACGACCGCGTATTCCTGTATCCGAGCCTGGGTGCGGCGCTGCGCGAGCGGCGGACGTTGTATATCGGGCTTGCCGCCACGTGGGTCGTCCTGGCCGTGCTGATGCTCGGCGAGCCGCGGACGTCGGTCGGCTTTGCGGCCGGCGTCTCGCCGTGGACCTATTTCCTCAACCAGCTGCCGATCATCGCGCGCTATCTGTGGCTGGCGGTGTGGCCTCGCCCGCTGGTCGTCGATTACGGCCTGCCGCGTCCGCTCGGCCCGGCGGACGTGATCGTGCCCGGCCTGCTGGTGGTCGCCCTCGGCATCGTGACGCTGCTGGCGCTGCGCCGGCACCAGCGGCTCGGCTTCCTCGGCGTGTGGTTCTTCGTCACGCTTGCGCCCACGTCGAGCATCGTGCCGATTGCCACCGAGGTCGGCGCCGAGCGGCGTATGTATCTGCCGCTGATGGCGCTCGCGGTGCTCGCGGTCGTGGGCGTGTACCGTCTGCTCGCGCGCCGCCTGCCCGCCGAATCGCGCGTGCCGGCGGCGGTGCTGGCGGTGGTGTGCCTGCTGCTGGCGGCGGGCACCGTCGTCCGCACGCGCGAGTATCAGAGCGTGCGCTCGATCGCGCAGACGAACGTGGACCGCTACCCGCATGGCCGCGCGCGCCTGGCGCTCGCGAGCGAGCTCGTCGCCGCCAACGAGCACACCGAGGCGCTCGCGCAACTCCAGGAAGCGGTGAAGGACTACCCGCAGGCCCATCTCGGTCTGGCCACCGAGATGGCGACGTCGGGCCGGCTCGCCGAAGCGGTCCGAGAGGCACAGCACTTCATCCGGCTGCTGCCCGACAACGCCGAAGTGCCGACCGCGCGGGACCTGATGGGGCGCGCGTATGCCCTCCAGGGGCAATATGAGCCGGCGGTAGAGCAGTTCACGCTGCTCACGCACGCGCGGCCGAAGGATGCCGGCCCGTACGTGTCGATCGGCGATGCCCGGCTGCGGCAGCGGCGCGTCGACGAGGCGATCGCCAGTTACGAGTCGGCGCTGAGGCTGAAGCCCGGCGACCCGGACATCCTGGGGCAGCTGGGTCTCGCCCTGGGCGCCGCCGGGCGCAGGGCCGACGCGTCGGGGGCCTTCAGCGCCGCCGCCGCCGCCAGGCCCAACGACATCCGGCTGCTCAACCTCCTGGGGCGCAGCCTGGCGGCCGAGGGGCGCTACGTGGATGCGGTGCCGCCGCTGCGCCGGTTGGTGCAGCTGGCACCGGCCGACAACACCGCCGTTGATAACCTTCGTGTCATCGAACAGCTCGCCGCGCAGCAGCAGGCCGCCCTCGGCGGAGCCCCGATCCGGCCGTAAACGAACGCGGAGGGCCGCCCGTAACGAGTTGACAGCAGAGGAACTGCGGCCCAGAATACCTAACTGGTATTAGTCATTCGCGTGGAGGTTTGTTCGATGCGGACCAAAGTTGCTTTCGCTGTGGCGCTGGTGGTGCTTGGCTTCGTGGTCACGCCCGTCATTGCTCATCACTCGTTCTCGGCGGAGTTCGACGCCGCCAAGCCCTTCAAGCTCTCGGGGCCGGTCACGAAGGTCGAGTGGATGAATCCCCACACTTTCTTCTACATCGACGTGACCGACGAAAAGACCGGCAAGGTCACCAACTGGGCGATGGAAATGGGCAGCCCGAACGGCCTGATGCGCCAGGGCTGGAGCCGCAACACGATGAAGATCGGCGACGTCGTGGTGGTCGAGGGCAGCATGGCCAAGGATGGCAGCCCCACGGGCAACGCCCGTTCGGTCACGCTGAATGGCAAGCGCCTCTTCGCGGCGTCGAGCCAGGGCACCACTCCGTAACTCGCTTCGGTACTTGGGGCCGGTCCGCCTCCGCCAAAGGCTTTGGCGAGACCGGCCCATTCTTCTGAGGTACCTCCCTTGAGAAAAAGCTTTCGTGCCGCGCTCATGAGCGCGACGGCGGCCGTGGTGTTTCTCGCCACCGCCTGGGTGGCGCAGACCGAGCAGCCGGCGGCGGCGCAGGAAGGCGGCGCGCCCGCCGCGCAGGGTCGGGGTGGACGCGGCCGGCAGACCGGTCCCGTCGAGCCCACGCCACGCCTGGCCGACGGCACCGTGAACCTCGGACGCGTGCCCGGCGAGAAGGGCACGTGGAACGTGCCCTACATCACCAACATGGCGATGCGTGTCGTCACCGGCCCCGGCAGCAGCGACCTCCTTCCGGAGATCGCGGCGGTCAACGCTGCCGCTGCGGCTGCACGGGCGGGTGGCGCGGGCCGTGCGGGCGGCGGTGGCCGCGGTGGCGGGCGCGGCGGCTCGAAGTCGGAGCCGTGGATGCCGTGGTCGGCCGCGGTCTACGACTACAACTCGGTCAACGAATCGAAGTACGACCCCGAGGGCTACTGCCTGCCGCCCGGCGGTCCGCGCATGATGGCGACGCCGTATCAGATGGAGATCATCCAGCTGCCGGAGCACAAGCGCATCATGATGGTCTTCGAGGGCGCCACGCACATCTGGCGCGAGGTCTACATGGACGGGCGCCGGTTCCCCGAGGACCTCAACCCGACCTACCTCGGATACTCCATCGGCCGCTGGGAAGGCGACACGCTCGTCGTCGAGAACAAGGGCTTCAACGAGAACAGCTGGTTCGACTACTTCGGCCATCCGCACACCGATCTGATGTCGGTGGTCGAGCGCTGGACGCGGCCGAACAAGCAGACGCTCCACTACGAGGCCACGGTCACCGATCCGGGCGCCTACACGCGGCCGTTCACGGTGGCGTGGGACATTTCGTGGAACGCCACGTCGGAGCTGCCCGAGTACATCTGCCAGGAGAACAATCAGTACTTGAACCGTCTGGTGGACGACTTCGGCCAGCCGATCTTCGGCCCGCGTCAGCAGCCGGGCGCCAAGCCGGGCGCGTCTCGGGGAACGAGGTAAGCCGTGCGCACGATCATCCGCGTCGTCGCTGTCGTCTGCGCGCTGGCGCTTCCGCTCGTTGCGGAGGCGCAGTTCGGCCACCCGCTCAAAGGGCAGTGGAGCGGTGAGTGGGGGCCCAAGGACAAGCCGAATCGCCTGCTCCTGAACTTCGAATGGGACGGCAAGGAGATCACCGGCGCGATCAATCCGGGCCCCAACGCGGCCGTCGTGAAGTCGGTGGTGTTCGACTACACGAACCCGTCGGCGTGGGGCGTGAAGATCACGGCCGAGGGCAAGGACGCGTCCGGCAAGCCGCTCGCAATCACGGTGGACGGCAAGCTGGAAAACATCGGCGCCTACATGAGGCACCTGCACGGCACCTGGACCCAGGGTGGGCAGAAGGGCGAGTTCGCGGTGACCCGGAATTAGGGTCGCCGATTCGCGATTGATGCCCTTCCCGAAGGTGAGGGCCGGATCAAGGCCGCTGGGGGCATAAGCCACCAGCGGCCTTCTCTACGTACAGCCCAGGGTATTCCCTGTGAAATCAACAGCTTGCGACTTTTTCAGGGAAACCTTGAGCATCCTTTGACAACGGTATGTCACAGCGGACTTATGCCGTTGTAGAGTAGTGCGCCACCAAAAAGAACTACCCCATTTGAGGGGGAGGCTGGGGGCAGTTTCCGAGGCAACGGAAACCAAGGTCAGAGCGCGGGGCGGGACACCGAGTCGTTGTCATGCTTCAGGAGGCACGTTGATGCGTTCATTTGTTCGGATGGTGCCAGTGATCGCCGTTTTGGCATTGTGGCCAACGCTGGCGTTCGCACAGGGCACGTTGACTGGCGTGGTCCGAGACGCGTCGGGCGGCGTACTGCCCGGCGTCACTGTCGAAGCGGCGAGCCCAGCTCTCACTGAGAAAGTCAGAACCGCCACTACCGATGGGTCCGGGCAGTACCGGCTCGTCGAGCTCACCCCCGGCACCTACTCCCTGACAGTCACGTTGCCAGGTTTCAGCACCGTCAAGCGCGAAGGCATCGTGCTGGGCGGCTCGGCCACATTGACGATTCCCGTCGAGCTCCGCGTCGGCGGCCTCGAGGAGACGATCACGGTCACCGGTGAGACGCCGGTCGTGGACGTGCAGAGCGTGCGGCGTGAAACCGTGCTCTCCTCCGACACGATTGCCGCGATCCCCGCGACGCGCACGGTCGGCTCGCTGCTCAACGCCACGCCCGGTCTGACCGTGGACGGCAACGGTGTGAACCCGACGCCGACGATGACGTTCTTCAGCGCGCGCGGCGGCCAGGTCAACGAAGGCCGCATGGCGGTCAACGGCATGACCGTGGCGGCCACGTTCAACGGCGGCGGCGTGTCGTCGTACATCCTCGACACGGCCA
>DASRPM010000268.1:0-4200 GCA_035646375.1 Vicinamibacterales bacterium | reverse complement strand
GCAGAAGCTGTGCGACACGGCCCTCGGCACGGACACCGGCGGCTCCGTGCGCGTGCCGGCGAGCTTCTGCGGGCTCTACGGCATCCGTCCGACGCACGGTCGGCTCGACGTGACCGGGATGATGCCGCAGGCGCCGAGCTCCGACACGACCGGATGGTTCGCGCGCGACGCCGAGACGTTCGCGCGCGTCTCCGAAGTGCTCCTGGGCGAGCCGAGTCCGCGCGAGCTGCCGACGACGCTGATCGTCGCCGTCGACGCCTTCGGCTTCGCGGATGCCGACACGAGCGCCGCGGTCCAGCCGATGGTGCGCCGCCTGTCGTCACTCGTGAAGGCCGTGCGGGAGGAGGTGATGGCGCCGCCGGGGCTATCGGCGTGGGCGCGCGCGCAGCGGACGCTGCAGCCGTGGGAGGCATGGCTCACGTTCAGGGAATGGATCGAGCGCGACAACCCGCGGCTGCAGTGGAGCGTGGCCCGCGGGCTGGCGTTCGCCGCCCTCATGTCGGAGAACGACCGGCAGTGGGCCGAGCAGATGCGGATGGAAGCCCGCGCGCGCCTGGCGTGGCTGCTGCCGCCGGGGACGATCCTCTGCCTCCCGTCGACGCCATTTCCGGCGCCGCGCAAGGGGCTGCCGCTCTCGACGCTGACGCCGCTGCGCGCGCGTATCACGACCATGGAGGCGCACGGCGGGTTGACCGGCGTGCCCCAGGTGAGCATGCCGGGCGCCGATGTCGACGGCCTGCCGATCGGGCTTTCGATCATCGGCGGCCACGGCGGCGACGCCACGCTCGTGGCGGTGGCGCGCGCGATGGAGGCACGCCGATGATCGATACGACGCCGAACCGGCCCGAGATCGTGGCCGAGGTCCGTGAGATCTTCGAGCGCTACGAGCAGGCGCTGATCGACAAGAACGTGGAGGTGCTCGACGCCACGTTCTGGGACAGCCCGCATACGATCCGCTATGCGCTCCACGAGAACGGCTACGGCTTCGCCGAGATCCACGCGCACCGCGTGGCGCGGCCCGCCGGGCCGGGCATCAAGGAGAAGCGCATCCGTCTCGAGATCCTCACCCTCGGTCGCGACGTCGCCACCGTGAATCTCGAATTCAAGGTGCGCGGCAAGGACCTCATCGGCCGCCAGAGCCAGACGTGGGTCCGATTCCCCGACCTCGGCTGGAAGGTGATCGCCGCCCACGTCTCGACCATGAACGAGTCCCCCCTCTGGTGAACGCGCCCGGCTCGTAGTAGCGTCGTCGCCGGCAACCGCGCACATGCACGCTGCTGGCAAGGGGCTCGCCGCAGTCGCCGCGACGGTGGTGCTCGTCGCGTCCCTGACGCCCGCGCGCGCGCAGCGGCTGCCCGGCGTCTCGGACGCGGCCATGGCCGCCCTCGCGCGGGGCGAGTGGCCCGCCTACGCCGGCACCTACGCCGCCGCCAAGTACTCGCCGCTCGACCAGATCAACGCCGGCAACGTGAAGGACCTCCAGATCGCCTGGCGCTGGACATCGCCGGACCACGCGCTTCGCGCGGCCAAGGGCGGCATCGATCCGAGCGCGATGCACGAGGCCACTCCGCTCATGATCGGCGGCGTGCTCTACACGAGCACCTCGCTGTCCCAGGTGGCCGCCATCGACGCGGCCACCGGCCAGACGAAGTGGGTGTACGACCCCGGCGTGTATGCGCACGGCATGCCGGCCAACCTCGGCTGGCTCCATCGCGGCGTCGCGTACTGGCGCGACGGCGAGGACGAGCGGATCATCCTCCTGGCCGCGCACGGGTTCATGATCGCGCTCGACGCCAGGACCGGGCGGCCGATCGAGAGCTTCGGGGACAAGGGGCGCGTCGACCTCAGCGAGGGGCTCGGCCGCCCGGTGTTCGTCCGCATGCTATACAGCAACACGTCGCCGCCGGTGATCGTGCGCGACGTCATCGTGGTCGGTTCTTCGATTCTCGATTTTCCCGTGGTGGCGGCCATGCCCCCCGGCGACGTGCGCGGCTTCGACGTGCGCACCGGCCAGAAGCTGTGGACGTTCCGCTCGGTGCCGCACCCGGGCGAGGTCGGCCACGAGACGTGGGAGAACGACGCCTGGCGTGTCACGGGCAACACCAACGTGTGGGCGCCCATGAGCGCCGACGAGGAGCTCGGCTACGTCTACCTGCCCTTCAGCACGCCGGCCAACGATTACTACGGCGGCGACCGCCCCGGCGACAACCTGTTCGCGGAGACGCTGGTCTGCGTCGACGCGAAGACCGGCAAGCGGGTCTGGCACTACCAGATCGTGCGTCACGGCGTGTGGGATTACGATTTGCCGGCGGCGCCGAACCTCATCGACGTCACCCACGACGGCAAGCGCATCAAGGCCGTCGCCCAGGTCACCAAGCAGGGGTTCGTCTTCGCCTTCGACCGCGTGACGGGCACGCCGCTGTGGCCGATCGAGGATCGCCCGGTACCGCCGTCGTCGGCCGTCGGCGAGAAGACGGCGCCGACGCAGCCATTCCCGACGAAGCCGGCGCCCTTCGAGATCCAGGGCATCCGCGAGGCGGATCTGATCGACTTCACGCCGGAGCTGCGGTCGCAGGCGCTCGAGATCATCGGCAAGTACGACCACGGCCCGCTGTACACGCCGCCGACGGAGCGCGGCACCATCCTGATGCCGGGCATCGCGGGAGGGGCCAGCTGGTCCGGCGCCGCCTGGGACCCCGAGAGCGAGACGTACTACGTCACGACGTACCGGCTGCCATTTGTCATCACGCTGGTCCGTCCGCCGGGCGACGTCGCGCCGACCCGCTACGTGGGCCGCTTCGCCGTTCTGCCCGGGCCCAACCGCCTGCCCCTCCTGAAACCGCCCTGGGGCAGCGTGGTCGCCATCGACATGTCGCGCGGCGAGCATCGCTGGCGCGCCCCCGTGGGCAGCGGCCCCCGCAATCATCCGGCGCTCGCGCTGCTGAACGTGACGGAGCCGCTCGGCTGGCCCACGCGAAGCTTCGCGCTCGCGACCCGATCGCTCCTGCTGGTCGCTCACCTCGGGTACCGCGGCAACTCGCGGCCGGCGCCATTCTCGCCGCGTCAGCGAGTGTCCGATCTGTATAACGTGGACCCGAAGCTCCACGCCTACGACAAGGCGACCGGCAAGCTGCTCGCCGAGATCCCGCTGCCCGCCAACGCCACCGGCGCGCCGATGACGTACATGGTCAACGGCAAGCAGCACATCGCCTTCCCGGTGGGCGGTGCGAACATCACGGAGGAGCTGATCGCCCTGCGGCTGCCCTAGCAGCGGGTGACGTGCGCGAAGATCGCCAGCCAGCGGCCGTGGCGCTTCGCCCAGCCGTCGGTGTAGCGCCCCGCGCCCTCGCGGCCGTCGGGCAGCGTGTACGTCGTGCGGGCGTGGATGATGGCGACGTCGCCCACGATCCGGATCATCACGTCCTTCGCCTCGAGGTTCTTGATGGCCACCGGCTTCGCCGTCTGGGTCAGAAAGCCCTTGCGGTCGACCAGCGAGCCATCAGGGTTGCTGCAGTAGAAGTCCTCGGCCAGGATCTGGTCGAAGCGGCGGACATCCGAGCTCTGGATGGAGCTGATGTAGTCGCGGTTGAGCTGCTCGAGGGTCGCGAGATCCGACATGGCGGTCCTCCTGTAAACTGAGCCACTATGACGGAGAAACGTCCGCACGTCTACGTCGTGCAGGGACAGAAGGAGCGCGATTATTCGGACTGCACCGAGGCGCTGGCGCAGATCCCCGCGCGCGTGACCGTGCTGCCGTTCATGCGCGACGAGCGGGAGATGATCGGGCGGATGCGCGATGCCGATGCTCTCGTCGTGTCGTTCTCGCCGGTCACGCGGGGGCTCATGAGCTCGCTGGAGGGCCTCAAGACGGTGGTGCGCACCGGCGTGGGGTACGACGTCATCGACGTGCCGGCGGCGACGGAGCTGGGCGTGATCGTCGTCAACATTCCGGACATCTGGGTGCGCGAGGTGGCCAACCATGCGCTCGCGCTGCTCCTGGCCTGGAACCGCAAGCTGATCCGCCTCAACGAGCAGGTGCGTGCCGGCGTGTGGGCGGGCGGCATCCCGGACCGCACAGGGTCGTTGCACGGCGAGACGGTCGGCATCGTGGGCCTCGGCAACATCGGCACTGCCTTCGCCCGCCGCGCGGCTGCCCTCGAGATGAAGGTGATCGCGTGTGATCCGTACGTGGACCCGGGA
>DASRPM010000267.1:0-10130 GCA_035646375.1 Vicinamibacterales bacterium | reverse complement strand
GTGCGCCGAGTGGCTCAAGACGTTCGTGCCGGAAGTGCCGATCGCCTGGATTCCCGCCGGCGACCCGTTCTGGCGGCCGTGAGCGGCCGCCCCGCGGCGCGAGGTCGATGAAGAACGAGGCCCAGTTGATCGCGTACGTGGATCGCCTCCCGGGCGGAAGCTTCAGCGAACTGTCGTCGCTGCTCGAAGGCCCCCTCGCCGGCGCGTTCGGCGGCGTGCACGTGCTGCCCTTCTTCCATCCGATCGACGGCGCCGACGCCGGCTTCGATCCGATCGATCACACCCAGGTGGACGCCCGGCTGGGCAACTGGAACGACGTCAAAGCGCTCGCGGCACGAACGGAGGTCATGGCCGACGTGATCGTCAATCACGTCTCACGGCACTCGCCGCAGTTCCAGGATTACGACCTCCGAGGGCACGAATCTCCGTACGCCGGACTGTTTCTCACCTACTCGCGCGTGTTTCCGGACGGCGCCCGGGAGGCCGACCTGCGGGTGCTCTACACCATCCGCCCCACGCTGCCGTTCACCCGGCACCGCACCGCGTCCGGAGCGGAGGTGGTCCTGTGGACGACGTTCACGAGCGAGCAGATCGACATCGACGTCGAGCATCCGAAGGGGCGGGCCTATATCTCCACGGTGCTGGCGCGGCTCCACGCTGCCGGCGTCACGATGATCCGGCTCGATGCCGTCGGGCACGCGGTGAAGAAGGCCGGCACGAGCTGCTTCATGATTCCGGAGACGTTCGCCTTCATCGCCGATCTGACGGCGGAGGCCCGCGCGTTCGGCATGGAAGTACTGGTGGAAGTGCACGGCCGCTACCAGGACCAGATCGCGGTGGCGCGCCAGGTTGATCGGGTGTATGACTTTGCGCTGCCACCGCTCATCCTGCACGCCCTGTACACGCGCGACACCTCACCTTTGAAGCACTGGCTCGAATTGCGCCCGCGCAACGCCGTCACCGTGCTGGACACGCATGACGGCATCGGCGTGCTCGACGCGCAGGGACTGCTGCCGGCGGACGATGTCGCAGCGCTCGTGGAAACGATTCACACGCGCAGCGGCGGCAGCAGCCGCCTCGCCAGCGGCAGCGTCGCCGGCAACGTGGACGCGAGCCAGATCAACTGCACCTTCTACGACGCGCTCGGCCGCCGCGACGCGGAGTACCTGGTGGCGCGGGCGATTCAGTGCTTCGCGCCGGGGGTACCGCAGATCTACTACGTGGGGATGCTCGCCGGCGGCAACGACGTCGATCTGCTGCGCCGCAGCGGCACCGGACGCGACATCAATCGCCACTACTACACGGCCGCGGAGCTCCACGAACAGCTGACGCGGCCGGTGGTGCAATCGCTGCTCGCGCTGCTGCGCTTCCGGAACACTCACCCCGCGTTCGGGGGCACCATGCAGCTCGTGCCGGCGCCGTCAGACACCGTCGTGCTCGAGTGGAGGGACGGCGGCGCATTCGCGCGTCTCGAGGTTCGCCTGGCGCCGATGTGCGCCACGATGACCTGCTCGGGCGAAGGGATCGAATCATGGCCCTGGTAAAGACGCTCACCTACCTGATGTTCATGATGTTCGCGATGACCACCGACTCGGTGGGCATCATCATCCCGGAGATCATCCGCACGTACGGCTTGTCGCTGACGGCCGCCGGCACCTTCCAATACGCCACCATGGCCGGCATCGCCGTGGCCGCGCTGCTGCTCGGTCAGCTCGCGGACCGCTTCGGCCGGCGGCCGACCATCGTCGCCGGCCTGTTCCTCTTCGCCGCGGCCTGCTTCCTGCTGGCCGCCGGCGACAGCTTCGTGGTGTTCGCGGTGCTGCTGGCGCTGTCGGGCGTCGCGATCGGCGTGTTCAAGACCGGCGCGCTGGCGCTCGTCGGCGATATCTCCACGTCGACCTCGCAGCACACCGCCATCATGAACACGGCCGAAGGGTTTTTCGGCGTGGGCGCCATCATCGGACCCGCCATCCTGGCCCGCCTGCTGGGCGCGGGGCTCTCGTGGCAATGGCTCTACGCCATTGCCGGGGCGATGTGCGTCGCCCTGATCGTGCTCGCGCTGCTGGTCAAGTACCCGGCCTCGGCCCGGCCCGCGGCCGGCAGCGGATTCGCGGGGACGGGCCGCGCCATGAAGAGCCCCTACGTGCTGGCGTTCTCGGCGGGCGCGTTCCTGTACGTCGGCGTCGAGGCCGCCATCTACGTCTGGATGCCGACGCTGCTGGCCGGCTACCGCGGCGGCGCCACGACGCTGGCGATCTACAGCATCTCCGTGTTCTTCATCCTGCGCGCGGCAGGGCGCTTCCTCGGCGCCTGGATGCTGACGCGCGTGCCGTGGCAGGCGGTGCTGGCCGTGTTCAGCGGCGCCATCCTTCTGTGCTTCCTGCTCAGCATGGCGGGCGGCGTGGGCTGGGCCGTCTACCTCCTGCCGCTCTCCGGACTCTTCATGTCCGTCATCTATCCCACGCTCAACTCCAAGGGGATCAGCTGCCTGCCGAAGTCGGAACATGGCGCCGGCGCCGGCGTCATCCTGTTCTTCACGTGCGCGTCGGCCGTGGTCGCCCCGCTGGCGATTGGCGCGGTGAGCGACGCGTACGGGCAGATCGTGTATGGGTTCTGGCTCGCAACCGGCTTTGCCGCCCTGTTGTTTGCCGGGCTGTTCGTGAACTGGCTCGTCAACCCGACGCGGCGCCTGCTCGAGCAGCTCGACGCCACCGAGTACCGCGATCTGCAGGAGACCACCTGACGGCGACGAGCCGTCACTGAGCCACAGGTACAATGGCGGCTCCGCATGGCCGACGTGACGGGACTGCTCGAACGATGGCGCCAGGGCGAGCGCGCGGCGCTCGACGAGCTGATGCCGCTCGTGTACGGCGAGCTGCACCGCCTCGCCGGCGCCTACCTGCGAAACGAACGCTCGAACCACACGCTGCAACCGACGGCTCTCGTCAACGAAGCCTATGTTCGCCTGACGTCGGTGCGGGAGGCGGGATTCGCCAACCGGGTCCACTTCTACGGCGCGGCGGCCACGGCCATGCGACGCATTCTCGTCGAGCACGCGCGACGACGGGGCGCGCAGAAGCGGGGCGACGGAGCGTCGCACGTCGCGCTCGAGGACGCCGGCCCCATCGCGGTCGATCCACAGGTGGACTTCATCGCGCTCGACGAGGCGCTGCAGCGGCTGGCCGAGCTGTCGCCGATCAAGGAACGCGTGGTCGAGCTGCGCTATTTCGGCGGCCTCTCCGTCGATCAGACGGCCGACGTCCTCGGCATCGCGCCGGTGACGGTGAAGCGGCACTGGGCGTTCGCACGCGTGTGGCTGTACCGCGAGCTCGGCGCCTCGCCGTAGCCGCGCCCGCCCCGGTTATCGCATCAGCTCGTCGCACGCGGCGAGCGCGGCGTTGGCCTGCGTCAGCAGCGCCGCGTCTTCGCCAATCAGCACTTTCGACGACACGAGCGGCGTCAGCAGCGCCGAGGCCCGGGCCAACACGGGCCGGGCGCGTGGAAGCAGCGACCGGTCGCTTCGGGTTCTCGCCATCGCCACCGCCACGTCACCGAAGCGTGTGCTGGCTTCGGCAAAGGTCACCTGCAGCTGGACGTTCTTCGGATCCTCGGCCAGCAGGTCGGTGAGGTCGCGGAGTGCCGGCTCGATACGTGCCAGCGCGTCGCTCTCGCGCGTCAGCGCCAGCAGGTTCGCCGCCTCACGGACGCGGGCGACGCCCAGACTGCGGCGGGCCTGCCGATCGCGAGCGTCGGCCGCAATGTCCTCCTCGCCCATCTGACGGCATTCCGCATACGCTGGAACCGCCTCTTCCCGGCGCCCCGTTCCCGCCAGCAGATCGGCCATCTGGCACAGGTCGCGCTGCAGCCCCCGGCGCAGGTCGGCCCGGTTCGGCTCGTCCTCGAGCAGCCGCCGGTCGATGGCGACGATCCGCGGGGCGAGCGTCACGGCCTCGGCACGGCGCTCGACACCCGGAAACTCCTGCAGCACCTGGATCAGCCGGAACATGGCGAACGCGTAGCCGCGCCCGAACCGCGTGTCATCGAGCTGGGCGGGCGGCAGATCCTCGTAGAAGCCCACCGCCTCCCGCAACGGCCGCAGGCTGCCTTCGAGATCGCCGTTGACGGCCACCACGAAGCCGTGGGCGATCAGTCCTTCGGCGCGCTCGCGGCCCACGTCGATCGCGTTGTTGCTGGCCGTCAGGGCCTGAGTGAACAGATCGGCGCCCGCCGCCGAATGCGGCAGGGCTTCCTTGAGGCGCGCCACGCGCAACAAGCCCTGGGCGAGCTTCATCTCGCCTCGGGCACGCTCGAGCAGCACGGCTTGCTCGGCCGACGGCGGCAGTTGCCGCCGGAGAGAGCTCGCCTTCTGGTAGCTCGCCAGCGCCGCCTCCGACTGTCCCAGGTTCGACGCCGTGAGGCTTCCCTGCACGTCGCCCAGCCGCTCATAGCCACTCGCCAGCTCTCGCAGCAGCGAGGGGTCGTTTCCGGCGTCAGCCGCCAGCCGATCCAGGTAGCCGAGCCCGGTGCTCACCAGCAGCTCGCGCGCGCCGGTCGTGCCGGTGATGTCACGAATCTTCTGCTCGACGTCGAACAGGAAGACGTTGGCCAGACGGCGCACGTCGGCAAACCGCCGGTTCGAGAGATCGCGCTCGCGGCGGGCATCGAGCACGGCGTTCGTCGTGACGGCCAATGCGACGAGCAGCGACGCCGCGGTGGCGATGCCGGCGCCAACCGCCCAGCGGTGGCGAACGAGGAACTTGTGCGTGCGGTACGGCAGCGTGTCGGGCCTGGCCCGCACCGGCAAGCCGCCCAGATGACGGCGCGCGTCCTCCGCGAGCTCCTCGGCCGTCGCGTACCGGCGGCTCCGGTCCTTGGCCAGCGCCTTCAGCACGATGTTGTCGAGGTCGCCGCGCAGCAGGGCTGCCAGCCGCTTCGAAGACGGGCCCGCCGGCGCATGGCCCTCGGCCGCCTTCTCGGCGATCGCGGCCGATGGCCGCGTCGGGACCGCCTCGAGGATCAGCCGCTCGATCTCGTGAGGCGTCCGGCCGGCCACTCGGTACGGCTTCTGTCCGCTGAGCAGCTCGTACAGGATGACGCCAAGAGAGTAGACGTCGGAGGCGGTCGTGACCTGCTCGCCCCGCACCTGCTCGGGGCTGGCGTATTCGGGCGTCATCAGCCGGAGACCCGTGACCGTGCCGCCAGTCTCGGCCACGTTGAATTCGTCCGGGAGCAGCCTGGCGATGCCGAAGTCGAGCAGCTTGGGCTCGCCGGCCGGCGTCACCAGGATGTTCGACGGCTTGAGATCGCAATGGACGATGAGGTGCTGGTGGGCGTACTGCACCGCCTCGCACACACGAACGAAGAGGCGCAGGCGTTCCGGGACGTTCAGCCGGTTGGCGGTGCAGTAGGTCAGGAGGTCGACGCCCTCCACATACTCCATGGCCAGGTACGGGGTGCCATCGCCCGCCGTCCCCGCGTCGTACAGGCGGGCCACGCCAGGATGTTCGAGACCCGCCAGGATCTTCTGCTCGGCGCGAAAGCGGCGCACGAACTGCGAGCTGGCCATGGCCGGACGCAGCAGCTTGATCGCCACGTGCCGGCCGATACCCTCTTGCTCCGCCTGGTAGACGCGACCCATGCCGCCGCGGCCCACGGCGCGAACCAGGCGGTACGGCCCGACCAGAAACGGCAGCGCAATCTCCCTCGCCTCTGGATCGTCGAGGTCGGGATCGTCCGGCACCGGACCGTGAATGAGCGGGCTGTCGAGAAACGCCGGCGACGCGGCGGCCACCTGCAGCAGCGACTCCACCTCGCCGCGCAGCGCCATATCGGTGCCGCACACGTGCTCGATGAAGCGCGCGCGCGCCTCCCCGCGCAGCGCCAGCGCCGCGTCGAACACCTCCTCGGCACGCTCGAAACGGGCCTTTTCCACGAGCGGTGGCAGCCTCCATCGCGGCATCCGGCCGCGCCCTCAGTATACGAACGGCTGAGGTTCCCGTCTGCTACCGCAGCCTGAACCTGGCGAAATGCTTCGTACCGTCCGCCAACGTCACCTGCAGCAACCGGCATCCGGTGGCGCCCTTCGCCGTCTTCCAGTTGTAGACGAACTGATCGGCCGCGGCATCGTAGTGCAACGCCTCGCCCGGCGCCGAGAGCAGCTGCTCCTCGAGCGCGTCGGCCGGCGAGGCGTCGCAGGCCACCGCGGCGTCCGTGATCGAGGCGACCGACGACAGCGCCGTCACCGGTGTCCCCCCGGCAGTGGCCAGTCGCCACTTCACCGGGAACGTCCGCCCCGCCGCGCCGGTGTTGACGACCGGCAGGTTGTCCACGGGAGCGAAGAAGCCCGCGAAGCCGTAGACGACACGGTAGGTGTGCGTCGCCGTCGTCTGGTTGCCCGCCCGATCCGACGCGGTCACGGTGAACTGCTTCGTGCCCACGCTGGAGGTGTCGAGCGGACTGCCATCCGCGACGGGGCCGCTGCAGGACGCGAGGCCGCCCGAGGCGGCGTCCTCGCAGGAATAGGAGGCGACGACCACCGTATTCACCAGGTAGGCGGCGTCATCGGACGGCGAGGCGATGGTGACGGTCGGGGGTTCGGTATCCGGCGGTTCCACCACCTCGACGCGCGCGGTCGCCGGCTCGGACTGGTTACCGCTGTCGTCGGTCACGACCAGCTCCACCAGATGCGTGCCGAGCGCGAGCGGCGGGGCGGGCGCGGCGCCGAACGTCTGCGTGGGCAGATCCTGCGCAATCGGATCGCCACCGTCGAGCCGCCACACGTAGCGATGGACGCGGCCGCCGACGTCGAACGAGCGCTCGCCCGACACGGCAAGCGGCTCGCCCACGACGAGGGTCGGCGGCGCGGTGATGATCGCGGTGGGCGCCACGCTGTCAACGACGATGAACTCGGCCTCGTCCGCCACCGACTGGTTGCCGCTGTCGTCCCCGACGACGAGGCGCACGCGATGGCGCCCGAGCGTGAGCGGCTGCGCCGGGGCCACGACGAAGGTGTGGCCCGGGTCCGCCGTTTCGATCTCGGGCCCGTCGTCGAGGCTCCAGCGGTACAGCACCAGACGACCGCCCACGTCAGCCGACCGCGCCCCTGAGACCTCGACGTTCTCGCCGAACGGCACCGTCGCCGGCACGTCGAGCACCGCGGTCGGCGCAACCCCGTCAGCCACCCTCACCGTGGCCGTCGACGGATCGGACTGGTTGCCGCTGTCGTCCACGACCACGAGCTCGACGACGTGCGGACCGGGGCTGAACGGGGCGGCCGGATTCAGGGCGAAGGTCTTCGCCGGCACGTCGAGCGCGATGGGCACTCCGCCGTCCAGCCGCCAGATGTATTGCGTGATCCTCCCGCCGATATCGACGGAGCGCCCTCCCGATACTTCGATATCGGCGCCGAACGGCACGAGGTCGGGCGCGTCGATGATCGCCGTCGGGGCGAAGTCGTCCACGACGCGCACTGTGGCGCTCGCCGGGTCGGACTCGTTGCCGCTGTCGTCCCGCACCACGAGCTGTACCGTGTGCAGGCCGGGCAGCAGCGGGTTGGCGGGATCGACGGCCACCGTGAAGGCCGGCTGATCGATCGCGACCGGCGGCCGGGCATCGAGCCGCCAGATGTACTCGACGATCTCTCCGTCGAAATCGACCGACCGCGCGCCCGACGCCGTGAAGCCCTGACCAACCGACACGGTGGCGGGAGCGTCGAGGATGGCGGTCGGCACCTGCGCATCCACCACCCGCACTTGTCTCGATGCTGCCGCTGACTGGTTGCCGCTGTCATCCACGACGACGAGCTGGACGAGATGCGTGCCAATCGACAGCGGACTGGCCGGGGCGGCCACGAAGGTGAACGACGGCGTGTCCGTCACGATTGGCGGGCCGCCGTCGAGCGACCACCGGTACTCGCTCAGCTGTCCGCCGACATCGGCGGATTGCTGGCCGGAAACCGTGATGTCGCTTCCGAACGGCACGAGCGCCGGTGCCGAGAGCACCGCGGTGGGCGCCAGGGTGTCGCGCACGAGGAAGGTGGCCGAATCCGGCGCCGACTGGTTGCCGCTGTCGTCGGTGACCACCAGCCGGACGACGTGCACGCCGATCGCCAGCGGGTTGGCCAGTGTGGCTGTGAAGGTGACCGACGGCACGGGGGTCACGATCGGAGGCCCTCCGTCGAGCTGCCACTCGTAGGCCGCGATCTCCCCGCCGACGTCTGAGGACTGCTGTCCAGAGGCCGTGACGCTCACGCCGAATCCGACCGCCGCCGGCGCGTCGACGACGGCGGTGGGCGCCACCGTGTCGCGGACCGTCACGCTGCGGACTTCGGGCGCGGAGCGGTCACCGAAGTCGTCGCCGACGACCAGCTCCACCTCGTGGGGGCCGACCGCGAACGGGTGGGCCGGGTCGAACGGGAATGTGAAGGTCGGCACGTCGGTTTGAATCGGATTCCCGCCATCGAACCGCCAGATGTATTCGCGGACGTGCCGGCCGCTCGCCGCCACGGAGTTCGCGCCGGAAACGACGATGGCCTGCCCGTAGGCCACGGTGGCAGGGGCGGTGATGACCGCCGTCGGCGCGTTCTCGGCCGCGACATGGGCGAGTGCGACAACGACACCGAAGGCGGTTACCGGCAACAGGCGCCACGCGGCGGCCAGGCGGGGGGACGAGAAACGGGCGGGTAGGCTCATGGTCGGACTGTGCTCCACCCATACCTGGCGCAAGGCGGCGCCAGCCCGTCTCATCCTACGGACCGGTGAACTCGAATCGACCGAGATCGAGCAGGATCGTGCGCTGGTTCCTGGTGGCACTGAACTGAGGAAACGCGATCGGAACCAGTTCGAAAAGCTGGATCCTCCCCACCAGGTTGTTCTGCGTGTTGCGCAGCAGGATCTCGCCGTTCAGCCGCGGATCCACCGCGCCCTGTCTGACCACGTTTACCCAGGCGTCCAGAAAGGCCACGGACGCGCCCGCGCCCCCCGCCGCCACGTCGACTTCCAGATCATCGAAGACCGGCGCACCCGGCATGTACTGCCCACCCCCGACCTGGATGAGCGGAAAGCTTGCGCGCACGCTGCTGATGCGGGACGCCGAGTTGAGCGGCGTCCCGTCGATGGCGATCGAGAAGTTGTACTCGCGGAATGTCGGCGAATTGACCACGCTGCCCAGTGAGCCTGACGCCGATCCCGCTTGCAGCTGGCCGGGGACGACTACGAGCGTGACGGTGCCGAGGTCCCCGCCGCTGGCGTCGAACTCGGACACAGCGATGTCGCGAATGAACCCGTCCTGGATGTTCAGGCGGCTGAGGAGATCGAACGTCACGCTGTCCAGCGAGTAGACGGTCATCTCGCGCTGGAAGTCTCCATTGCCGGTCAGCGAGTCGCTGATCCAGTCGAGCAGTTCTGGAGCGAGCACGGGGAACGTCAGATAACAGTCTTCCAGCTGGCCGCCAATGACCTTCTCGTAGCACCCGCGAAATTCCGTGAGGAAGACGACTTGACCGCGGACCTCCAGCGCGAACATGCCGGAGTACGCCGGCGGAATCGGCGCCTGGACCCCAATCGCCGCGCCAGGAGGTCCCGGCGGCCCCACGGCTCCGGGAGGCCCCTGATCGCCGGCGTCGCCCTTGTCACCTTTCTCGCCCGGTTCACCTTTCTCCCCCGGAGGCCCTGGTGGGCCGGGCGGACCCGGCGCACCCGGCACGCCCTGAATCCCCTGAGTACCCGGGATGCCCTGCGCACCGGGGGGCCCCGGCGGTCCGGGCGGCCCTTCCTGGAGCGTCGGCAGCAGCGTGACGCTGAGATCGTTGTTGCCCGCCACGATGGTGACCGTACGCGTGTCGGCCTGCCAGCCGGAATTGGGAATGGTGACGGTGACGGCGTGATCGCCCAAGGACAGCGACACCGACATCGGCGTGACCTTGCCGGTGGGGACGCCGTCGACGAGAACCGCCGCACCCGTCGGAAAGGACGTGACTTTCAGCGCCCCGCTCTGCGCGGCGGCCGGAATCACGGCCGCAACCAGCACCAGGACCACCAGGGCACACTTCAGCGAAAGCTTCTTCATGGGGGAACCTCTCCCCCTTCTACGGTTGAGCGGGCCGGTTCGGAAGAACCGGGTTAGAGGCGGGT
>DASRPM010000266.1:0-14141 GCA_035646375.1 Vicinamibacterales bacterium | reverse complement strand
ACGATCCTCCTGGCTCCGGCCGGAGCGCTCGTGCTGGTGATCGGTGTCGTGTCGCTCGTCTGCCTGCTCGCGCTCGGCACCCTCGCCGCGCGGGCCGGTGGCGCCTCGATGCTCGTCGGCGCCGCTCGCGTCACGCTGTGGGGTGCGGTAGCGATGCTCGTCACCGCGGTCGTCGGAAGGCTCGCCGGCACCACCGCGGGCTGACGCGTTCGCTGCCGGCGAGGGGCAGTACCGTTTTTCCAAGACGGCGGACCGGCGCTCGCCGTAGGCTGTGCCCCATGAGACTCGACACGCACGTGGCACTGGTTACCGGCGGTACCAAGGGCGTTGGGCGCGGCATTGCGCTGGAGCTCGCGCGGGCGGGTGCGCGGGTCTACGTGACCGGCCGGTCGGCGGACGAGGCGTCCGGGGCGGCCGGCGGGATCACGGAAATTCGCTGCGATCATCGCAACGACGCACAGGCGGACGCGGCCTTCGGCCGGGTGATGCGCGAGGCCGGCGGCATCGACATCCTGGCGAACAACGTCTGGGGCGGCTACGACAACATGATGGAGAACGGCCAGTTCACCTGGCCGAAGCCGTTCTGGGAACAGCCGCTGTGGCGGTGGGACGAGATGTTCCACGGCGGCGTGCGCGCGCACTATCGCGCCAGTCAGCTGGCGGCGCCCTCGATGACCGCGCGCCGGCGCGGCCTCATCGTGAACATCTCGCACTGGGCGGCGCAGAAGCACATCGGCAACACGGCGTACGGTGTGTCGAAGGCGGCCACCGACAAGCTGACGGCCGACATGGCGTTCGAGCTGAAGCCGCACGGTGTGGCCGTCGTCTCGCTCTATCCGGGCATGGTCCGGACGGAGAAGGTGATGGAGGCGGCGCAATGGCTGGACCTGAGCAACTCCGAGTCGCCGGAGTTCATCGGCCGGGCCGTCGTGGCGCTCGCGGGCGATCCAGACCGGCTGCGGCACACCGGGCAGGTGCTGGTGGCGGCCGCGGTCGCAAAGGACTATGGTTTCACCGACGTGGACGGCAAGAGCCCGCGCCCACTGACGATCGCTGATGTCTGATCCGTTCGATCTCGGCGTCCTGTACACCGACCATCCGACCCTGGCGGCGGGCACACCGTTCCCGTCGCTGTGGTCGTACGAGTCGTGTGGCCGCGGCAACCGCCAGCCCGTGGCCGTGACCGCCGACGGACGCCGCGAGTACTGGCTGCACCGATCCGACCCGCTGCTGAACACGATGCTGCCCGGCACCCACGTCTCGCTCGTGGTGAACCTCGGCGGCCCGTGGGCGAGCGGCCGTTCGCTGCCCGCGACGCGGCTGCTGCCGCCGCTCGGCGTGATCGGTCCGTTCACCCGGCCGCAGCTGCTGCGTGTGGGTTCGCACGTGCGCGCGGTGGGCGCGGTCCTTCCGTCGATCCTCGCGCGACATGTGTTCGCCGTACCGGCGCCAGACCTCGTGGACCAGATCGTCCCGCTCGAGGACCTGTGGCCCCGCCACGACGTCGCGCGGCTGCACGACTCGCTGGCCGGGCGGGCGCTGCCTCAGGCCCTCGCGATGCTGAGAGACGAGCTGCTGCGCCAGCTCGATCCCGCGGCACACATGCACACGGTCGAGCGGTCCGCGGTCCGGGTCCTGACAGCACGGCGGGGACGCACACCGATCGACGAGGTCGCGACACGTCACGGCATCAGCCGCCAGCGTCTCGCCCGGCGCTTTCACCAGGCTACGGGACTCTCCCCCAAGCTGTTTGCGCGCACCGTACGGTTTCAGGGGCTGATACCTGCGCTGCTGTCGAGCGACGTGTCACAGTGGGCCGCGGTGGCGTCCGAGGCCGGCTTCTACGATCAGGCCCACATGATCAACGAGTTCCGCAGCTTCACCGGCGCGCCGCCCACTGTCTTCTTCCAGCCGCACGGCGAAACTCTCGCCCCGTCGCACGTTCAGGTCCGGGGCCGCCCCAGCGAGTGGAGACGATAAGGCGGGTCTGAAGACCCGCAGCCACGTACCCGTTGTCGCAGCCCGCCGGGTGGATTACCCTACTCTCCGGCGTTCACAGGACGCCTCCAGTCCGCGGGAAGGGCGGCGCCCACCTGTCATCAGCCGGTTGCGATCAACTGCGACCCTCTTCAGCCCATGGTGCGGACACGGGCGCGTCATGAAGGAGGTCGTCCGTGTCCAATCTCGAACAACAGCACAAGCTCGCCAAGGATCTGCTCCGCGCCGCGCGTGACGGCGACGCGGCGGCGCTTGCCCGCATCCGTGTGGCCCGTGGGGATGCCGGCAGTGCCGAGCGGCCGCTCCAACTCGCCGACGCGCAGCTGACGCTCGCGCGCGAGGCCGGCTTCGACTCGTGGCCGAAGCTCGTCGCCGACTTCCACGAACGCGACGTCGAGGCGTTCTGCGAAGCGGTACGGGCCGGAGACACCGGGCGCGCGAAGACACTGCTCGACGCGGAGCACGTGCGGAAGCGCGTCAACGATCCGATGTTCGACTTCGGCCAGCGCGCGGCGCACATCGCCGCGGCGAAGAGCGAGCCGCTCCTGGCGATGCTCCTCGACGCCGGGGCCGACGTCAACGCGAAGAGCGACTGGGAGAACGGGCCGTTCACCGTGCTCGACCGCGCCGACGAAGCGACGGTCCGGTTCCTGCTCGCCCGCGGGGCGACGCTCACGCCAAACGTCGCGGCCCGCCTCGGCTGGCTCGACGAACTGCGGCGCCTCGTCGAGGCGGATCCGACGCTCGTCCACGCGCGCGGCGGCGACGGCCAGCAGCCGCTGCATGAGGCCAAGACGGTCGAGATCGCCGACTACCTCCTCGATCGTGGTGCCGGTATCGATGTGCGGTGCATCGATCACAAGACCACGCCGGCACAGTACGCGCTGGTGGATCGTCCCGAGGTCTGCCGCCGCCTGCTCGAGCGCGGCGCCACGCCCGACATCTACATGGCCGCACGGTTCGGCGACGTCGCCCTGGCCACGCGCCTGCTCGACGCCGACCCCGAGTGCGCGTCGGCCCGCATCCACGAACCCGGCTACGCGCCGGTGCCGCCGCTGCACATCTACTGCTGGACGCTCGGCTTCGGCCGATCGCCGCACGACATCGCCACCCGGTTCGAGCACACCGCCGTTCGTGAGCTGCTCACGTCGCGCAGCCCGAGGCGGGTACGTTTTCTCAACGCACTCATGGCCGGGAACGAAGCCGCGGGACGCGCGGAGCTGGACGCCGACCCGTCGCTCATGGCGTCGCTGACCCGCGAGGACCATGGCCGCCTGGCGGTGACGATCTTCTACGAGCACTTCCCCGCCGCGGAGGTGATGCTGACCCTTGGATTCGATCCGGCCGCGCCTGGCGTGGACGGAGGAACGGCACTTCACGCGGCGTGCTGGGTGGGCAACGTGCCCATGGTCGAGCGCCTGCTGGAGCGCGGCGGCGTGGGACTCGACGCGCGCGATCCGACGCACGGGAGCACACCGCTCGGGTGGACGGCCTTTGGATCGGTCCACCGCCGCGCGCGCGGGTCGGATTACCCCGCCGTCGCGGAGCGGCTGGTCGCCGCCGGCGCGGACATCGGCGCCATCGGCAACAAGGAAAACCGATCGCTGCTGTCGATGGCGGAGGGCAACAAGGCGATGCAGCAGGCGCTGCGCCGCCTTGGAGCAACGTAGGCTACGAGAATTCAATCACCGCGGTGATGATGGTCCGGTCGGCCGTGTCCTGCACGGCCTGCCGGCTCTCGTCGAGCGTGTAGCGCTTCGTGATGACCGACTGCGCGTCGATCTTCCCCTTCTCGATCAGCTTCACGTAGCGCGGGATGTCGCGCATCACGTGCAGGCCGCCCTGCTGGCCGGGATGAATCGTGCGCCCCAGGAGCGCAAGCGACACGCCGGGAAAGGGCACCGGCTGCAGCGTGAACCCCATGAGCATCACGTGGCCCCCCGCCCTGGTGGAGTCCCACGCCTGTAGCACGGTCTTCACGTTGGTCGGGTCGGGCTGCGCCTCGACCTTCGGCGGCATCGTCTGAATGCCCGCCGCCTCGACGACGAAGTCGGCCCCGCGCGACATGGCGGCGTTGCCCGCCCGGCCCCACGATGTCCCGCCGGCAAACCGGCGATCGTTCGGACCGCGGCACAGCTCGCGGATCCGCTCGACGATGCCGTCGCCTTCGGCGTTGGGATCGAGCGTCGTCGTGGCACCGAGCGTGGTGGAGAACTCCCGTCTGTAGCGGATCGGGTCGACCACGATCACCTGGCCGGCGCCCATGACGCGTGCGGCCTGTACCGCGCCGAGCCCCACGGGGCCCGCACCGAAGACCACGACGTCCGATCCCGGCTGGAACACCATGTCGGCGTGCCCGGCAGCGAACCCCGAGGCCAGCTGATCGCCCAGGAGCGTCAACTGCGCCGCCGGCAGGTCCGTGAACACCGGCACGCAGTACTCCTCGAACGCCGTCATGATCTCGCTCATGCCGCCGATGCCGGCCTGCGCGTACACCGGCGTGCCGTCGCGGAACTGCGCGAACGGCGGGAACGGTTCCACGCCCGGGGCGTTGGAGAAGAAGGTGAACTGGCAGTAGTCCGGACGCCCATGCAGGCACTGGTAGCAGTGGCCGCACTGCGACGTGCCGGCCACCACCACCTTGTCGCCCACCTGCACGCGCTTGACCATCGGGCCCACGGCCTCCACCACGCCGAAGCCGCAGTGGTTCGGCACCTCGGCGCGCCGGATCGCATTGGTGGCGAGCGCCCCGCGCACGATGGTGTAGCAGGGCGCCACGGCCAGCGAACGGATCACGACCTGCCGGGGATCGATCGGCAGCAGTCGCATCTCCTGCACGTCGAGCGTCGCGTCGTGACGCACCAGGCCGCGGAACGTGCGGCCGGTCTGCGTGCCGGTGCCGATGGCCGGGGCTTGCGCCTGTGCCGCGCCGCCGGCACCGCCACCCAGTGCGAGCGCGCCGCCGCCGAGCGCGGTCGCACCGGCTTTCAGCACGCGTCGACGTGTCAACGGTTTCTTGCCGTTCGGGGTATCCATGCGGCGATTCTATTGCGTGACCCGCCTTACCCGCCCTTTCTGAGAGCGAAGGCGATGTAGGCGCCCTCGGGCGGAGCCGGCAGCGTCGGAAAGCGCGCCGGGTTCCAGCCGTGGCCGGCGGCCACCGGCAGCACGATGAACTGGCGGCCGTCGATCTCGTACGAGGCCGGCACGCCGTCGGATGCCGCGGGAAGCGGCTGCGTCCACACCAAGCGGCCGTTGCGCCGATCGTAGGCGCGCAGCGTCTTGTCCGATCCCGACGCCGCGAACAACAGGCCTCCACCAGTGAGCAGCAACCCGCCGCGCGGCCAGTGCGCGCCGCTGTCCGCGGGAATCCCGATCTCCGCCGGCGCCGCCACGTGGCCGTGGGGCACGCGCCACCTGATGTCGCCGGTGTTGAGGTCGTAGGCGGTGATCTCGGACCACGGCGGGCCGATCGGCGAGAGGTACGTGCTCGAGAACATGAAGTCGTACGGCGACGTGAGTCGCAGCGGTCCCTTCGCCAGCGCCTCGTTCGCCAGGCGCGTGAGCCGCGCCGACTCCTCCGCCGGGATGATGGTCGCCGGCCCCGTGCGCGAGGTGCCCGGCGCGCTGCCGCCCGGCAGGAACAGCCGCAGCATCGCCGGCAACGCCATGGAGCGCACGTAGAGCTCGCCCCGCTCCGCATCCACCGCCACGCCGCCCCAATTCGTGCCGCCGCTGTGGCCGGGCATCTCGATCGAGCCGCGGAAGCTTGGCGGCGTGAACAGCCCCTCGTTCCGGTAGCTGCGGAGGCGCTCGCCGATGGCGCGGCGCTCGTCGGCTGGCAGGTACGGGTTGATGTCCTTCTCGGTGAACGACTGCCGGGCGAACGGCGCCGGCTTCGTCGGAAACGGCTGCGTGGGCGATGTCTGCTCCCCAGGCACGTCGGACTGCGGCACGGGGCGTTCTTCGATCGGCCAGATCGGCTCGCCGGTGACACGGTCGAACACGAAGAGGAACCCCTGCTTGGTGGCCTGCGCCACGACGTCGCGGCGCCGGCCGTTCTGGCGAATCGTCAGGAGCTTTGGCGCGACGGGCAGGTCGTAGTCCCACACGTCGTGATGGACGATCTGGTAGTGCCACAGCCGCCGGCCGGTCCGCGCGTCGAGCGCCACGAGGCTGTTGGCGAACAGGTTCTGCCCGGGACGATCGCCGCCGTAGAAGTCGAAGCGGCCGGTGCCGAACGGCACGTAGGCGATGCCGCGCCCCTCGTCGATCGTCAGCTCGCTCCAGTTGTGCACGCCGCCATGCCTGGCGCGGGCGCCCTTCGGCCAGCTGTCCGCGCCCGGCTCGCCGTCGGCCGGGAACGAGTGGAACACCCAGCGGCGCGCGCCGGTGCGGACGTCGTAGGCGTGCACGTCGCCGGGGTTCGAGTCGTAGCCCGCGGCCTGCGCGGGCAGGCTCACGATCACGAGATCTCCGAACACCCGTCCCGGGTTGCTCGTCTGCAACGGATTCAACCCGTCGATCGATCGGCCCGTGGCCGCGAGACCCGCTCGCAGGTCCACACGGCCCTGGTTGCCGAACGTGGTCACGGGCCCGCCGGTTCGCGCGTCAACCGCGGTGAGGAATCCGCCCGCGATGTAGAGCAGGCGCCGATCGCGGCCGTCCGCGCTCCGCCAGTAGTTGAGGCCGCGCGTGCCGACGGCGCCGGGATGGGGGCGAGTCCACACCCTGGCGCCGGTCGAGGCGTCGAGCGCCACGAGGTCGTTGGCCCCTGCCAGCACGAACACCAGCCCGTCGGCCATGAGCGGGCCGAACATGAACGAGCGCTGGCCGACGGGGACGCGCCACGCCACCTCGAGGCGCGACACGTTGGACGCGGTGATCTGGTCGAGGGCGGTGAACTGCGACGAGTCGGCGCCGCCCAGGTACGCGCTCCAGGTGCGAGGCGGGCGGGACTGCGCGAGCGCGAGCGTCAGAGCGCAGAGCAGGCAACAGGTTAGAAGGAAGCGGCGCACGGCGGCGACTGTATGCGCGCGCACCCCGAATCTCCATACCCCTTTTAGGTCTCGGCCACCCGTGCCAGCGACCCGGGCGTCTTCGCTCGGGCCTGCCGCCGCGCCTCGCCTGGCGTTGTCCCCACGATGCGTCTGAACGCGCGATTGAACGCGGCTTCGGACTCGTAGCCCAGGCTGCGCGCCAGCTCGCCGAGCGGCGCATCGTTGTCCTTGAGCCACGTGACGGCCGTGTGCATCTTCCAGCGGGTCAGATATTGCATCGCCGGTTCGCCGACGAGCGTGGTGAAGCGCGCCGCGAAGGCCGACCGCGACATACCCACCGCGCGCGCGAGCGACTCCAGCGTCCAGCCGCCGCCGGGCTCGCGGTGAATCAACGAGACGGCACGCCCGATCTGCTTGTCGCGCAATGCGCGCAGCCAGCCGGTCTGCGCCGCGGCCGGGTCGGCCAGCCACGATCGGATGGCCTGGATCACCAGGATGTCGGCAAGCCGCGTGATCACGGTCTCGCCGCCGGCGCGCAACTCTCGAGCCTCGGCGGTGATGAAGCGAAGCGTGCTCTGGATCCACTCCGCCTCGGGCGAGCTCCACGCATCGACGACGATCCGTCGCGGCAGCAGCGCGAGCAGTTGCGCCGCCGCCGGATGGTCGAAGCGCACGACCCCGCAGATGACAGTGGCCGGCTTGCCGCCGCCACCGTGCACGAGACGCTCGTAGCGATCGCTCACCAACGTGCGCGGCAGGTCGAACAGCGGCGCGCACCGCGCGGCCGGC
Source organism: Vicinamibacterales bacterium (assembly GCA_035646375.1). Lineage (GTDB taxonomy): Bacteria > Acidobacteriota > Vicinamibacteria > Vicinamibacterales > UBA2999 > DASYRM01. The sequence goes on along the minus strand of DASRPM010000266.1, from coordinate 6,354 downwards.
TCGCTCAGCAGCCAGTGGCCGTCGCCGTGGGGCACGAGCGCGAGATCGCCGGGACGCAGCAGACAGTCGTCGGCGCCGTTCACGCGCAGCCACGACTCGCCCGCCGTGACCACGTGAAACATCATGCAAGCGTCGAACGGCGGGAGCGCCAGTCCCCAGGGCGCCGTGAACTCGGAGCGGCAGTAGAAGACACCGTTCATCCGGAGTAGGTGCAAGGCTTCACCGAGCGGGTCGGCGGCGGAAGGAATGTCCACGGCTCCAGTATTCCAGCGCTCGAACTATTCGTCTACATACCTGGACGAATAAGCAATAGATGGCGACTCCATGGCATTGTCAATCCTCAACAGAGAATTGATAGTGGACGACAGAACGCTGCAAGATCGCGGCGTTCATAGCAGGAGCGTCCAGCCATGAACACCAGGACCATTCTCGTGACCGGGGGCACAGGCAAGACGGGGCGGCGCATCGTGCAGCGGCTCGCGGGCAGCCCTCACGCCGTCCGCGTGGGCTCGCGTTCGGCGACACCCTCTTTCGAATGGAGCAACGAAGGCACGTGGGAGGCGGCGCTGAAGGGCGTGGACGCCGCCTACGTCTGCTACTACCCCGACGTGGCGGCGCGCGGCGCCGCAGAGACGATCGCATCGTTCGTCGACGCTGCGCGGCGAGCCGGCGTGAGCCGTCTGGTGCTGCTCTCGGGACGTGGCGAGCCCGAGGCGCAGCGCTGCGAAGAGATCGTCGCGCGATCGGGAGTCGACTGGACGCTGCTGCGGGCCAGCTGGTTCGCGCAGAACTTCAGCGAGAACTTCCTGCTCGAGCCGCTGCTCGCGGGCGAGGTCGTACTGCCGGCCGGTGACGTCGGCGAGCCGTTCGTGGATGCGGACGACATCGCCGAGATCGCGGTCAAGGCGCTCACCGAGGACGGGCATGCCGGACAGCTCTACGAAATCACGGGGCCGCGTCTGTGGTCATTCGCGCAGGCCGTCGCCGAGATTGGGCGCGCCGCGGGGCGCGACATCCGCTATGTCCAGGTGCCGGTGGCCGACTATGCCGCGGCGCTGCGAGAGGCATCGGTGCCGGCCGACATCGCCGAGCTCGTGACCTATCTCTTCTCGGAGGTGCTCGACGGGCGCAACGCGTCGGTCGCCGACGGCGTGCAACGGGCTCTTGGGCGCCTGCCGCGCGATTTCACCGACTATGCGCGCGCCGCGGCGGCCACCGGCGTCTGGGCCCCGAGCGCCCGCTAGAAGCGCATCATGAAAGTGGAACCACGTGCGAACTGTCGCCAGCGTCCCGGGAACGGCCCTGTCTGGAATCGCACTCTGGTTGCGGAGCTGAAGCTGCACCATAATGGCCCCCCGCATGGCTACCGTTCGCGACGCCGTCACCGGCCTGCTGCGCGAGTTGGGGATGACCACGATCTTCGGCAATCCCGGCTCCACCGAGCTGCCACTCTTCAAGAACTTCCCCGCCGACTTCCGCTATGTGCTCGGGCTGCAGGAAGCGGTCGTCGTCGGCATGGCGGACGGCTTCGCGCAGGCCACCGGCAACGCGGCGTTCGTCAACCTGCATTCGGCGGCCGGCGTCGGCCACGCCATGGGCAACATCTTCACGGCCTACCGCAACCGCACGCCGCTCGTCATCACGGCCGGCCAGCAGGCCCGATCGATCCTCCCGTACGAGGCGTTCCTCTCGGCCACCGATGCCACTACCCTGCCGCAGCCGTACGTGAAGTGGAGCTGCGAGCCGGCGCGCGGCGAGGACGTGCCAGCCGCCATCGCGCGCGCCTACGACGTGGCGATGCAGCAACCCTGCGGGCCGACGTTCGTCTCGATTCCGGTTGACGACTGGGAGCGCTCGAGCGAGCTGGTCCCTTCGCGCACCGTCAGCCGGCGCCGCTTCCCCGATCCGTCGTTCATCGACGCCATCGCGGCACGACTCAATCGCAGCCAGCGTCCCGTCTTCGTGGTGGGCCCCGGCGTCGATCGGAACGGCGCGTGGGATCAGGTGGTGGCGCTCGCCGAGCGGCATCAGGCGCTCGTGTGGGTGAGTCCGATGTCGCCCCGCTGCAGCTTTCCCGAGCGTCATCGCCTCTTTGCGGGGTTCCTGCCCGCGATCCGCGAAAAGATCGTCGAGCGTCTCGGCGGCCACGATCTGGTCTTCGCGCTTGGCGCCCCCGTGTTCACCTACCACATCGAGGGTTTCGGTCCGCACGTGCCGCCGGGCGCCGAGCTGCTGCAGATGGTGGACGACCCGGACGTCGCGGCCCGCACACCGGGCGGCCTGGCCGTGGTGTGCGACGTGGGCCTGGGCGCGGAGGCACTGCTGCAGTGCCCGGCACCACCGTCGCGGCCGGCTCCCCGCGGCCGGTGCGCGCCGCCGCGTGTCGAGCCAGGCGAGTCCATTTCGAACGCCTTCCTGATGCAGACGCTCGCCGAGGTCCGCCCGCCCGACAGCATCCTGGTGGAGGAGTCGCCGTCGACACGCTCCACGATGCAGACCTACCTGCCCATCGAGCGGCCGAACAGCTTCTACACCTGCGCCAGCGGCGGCCTGGGACACAGCCTGCCGGCCGGCGTCGGTGTGGCGCTGGCCAGGAGCGCGGAGCGGCGCGTGATCGGCCTCTTCGGCGACGGCTCGTCGATGTACTCCATCCAGGCGCTGTGGTCGGCCGCCGACCTGAAGCTGCCGATGACGATCATCATCGTCAACAACGGCGGCTACGCGGCGCTCAGCGAGTTCCTGTCGCATTTCGACCTGAAGGAACCGATCGGCACCGAGGTGCGCGGCATCGACTTCGCGGGGCTGGCGCGATCGCTCGGCTGCGCGGGCGTCCGCGTCGAGAAACCGGGCGAGCTGGCAACCACGCTGCGCGACGCCCTGCAGTCGTCCGTGCCGATCCTGGTAGACGTGGCCGTTGGCTGATGCCTGAGAGGTCCTGATGGCGCGCGAATCCACCCACGCAGGCGTCCACGTCCGTGACGTCCCCGCTCCGTCGATCAGCATGTCGAACCGCCGCATGCTGGCGTCGTGCTTCCTCGGCACGACGATCGAGTGGTACGACTTCCTCGTCTACGGCTTCCTGGCGCCGCTGGCGCTCAACCGGCTGTTCTTCCCGTCGCTGAGCCCGACCGCCGGCACCATCGCGGGCTTCGGCGTGTTCGCCATCGGCTTCGCGGCCCGTCCCATCGGCGGCGTGGTCTTTGCGCACTTCGGCGACCGCATCGGGCGCAAGCCGATCATGGTGACGACGCTCGTGCTGATGGGCGCGTCCACCACCGCCATCGGCCTCACGCCGACGTTTGCCACCATCGGCGTGGCCGCGCCGATCATCCTCACCTGCCTGCGCTTCCTGCAGGGGTTCTCGCTCGGCGCCGAGTCCGCCGCGGGGCCGCTGCTGGCGATGGAGAGCGCGCAGGGCAACACCCGCGGCTTCTTCGCCGCGCTCGTGTCGAGCGGCGCTGCCGCGGGCACGGTGCTGGGGGCGATGGCCGCCTTCGCAGTGGGCGCGCTGCCGCAGGAGCAGCTCCTGGCCTGGGGCTGGCGGGTGCCGTTCCTCGCGAGCGCGCTGATCTTCGCGGTGAGCTTCTACGTCCGCATGAAAGTGGAAGAATCGCCGGTGTTCCAGCGCGCGGTCGCGCGCCATTCGCCGGAGCGCGTGCCGCTGCTGGCGGTGCTGGCGCGATACAAGGGCGCCACGCTGCAGGTGCTGTTCTGCGCGATGGCCGAGTCGTCCACCTTCTACTTCACCTCGGTCTTCGGCCTCTCGTACGGGATGCAGACGTTGAAGTTGAGCAACGGGCTGCTGCTCGCGGGGGTGGCGATCGGCAACGCCGTCGGCATCCTCACCAATCCGCTGTTCGGCGCCCTGTCGGACCGCATGGGCCGCCGGCCCTTGATCGGCGCCTCGTACACGCTGTCGGCGCTCTACGTGCTGCTGCTGTTCTTCCCGATGCTGCGGACCACAGAGCCCTGGCTGGTGATCCTCGCGATGGCCATTCCGGGCGCGCTGCTGCAGCCGATGTCGCTGGCCGTCACCGGCAGTTTCTATCCGGAACGGTTCAGCGATCCGCGGCTGCGCTTCTCTGGGGTGTCGCTCGGGCGCCAGCTTGGCACCATCCTGGGCGGCGGCCTGATGCCCTACGTTGCAGCGTCGCTCGTGGCCTGGGCCGGCGGGTCGCTGACGTGGGCGCTCGCCTACTTCGCCGCCGTCTGCGTGGTGGCCGTGGGCGCGGTCATCTCGTCGCGCGAAACCGCGGGCGCCTCATGGGGTCAGGAGGAACGCGCCTAGGGCGCCGAGCGCCGTGGAGCAGTCCTCGCTGATCTTCAGGGTCAGCAGATCGTCGGCGCGCGTGCGGCCGAGATTGACAGCGGCAATCGGTTTGCCCGCCTGCGCCATCGCCACTACCAGGCGATAGCCCGAGTACACCATCAGCGACGACCCGACGACGAGCATCGCGTCCGATCGCTCGAGCCCCGCCATCGTGCGGGCCACGCGTTCCTTCGGCACGCCCTCCCCGAAGAACACGACGTCAGGCTTCAGCACGCCGCCGCAGCCCGGGCACGGCGGCACGTCGAACGCCGCGAAATCGACCGCGTCGAGATCGGCGTCGCCATCAGGGGCCGTGCGCGCGTCCTGCCCCGCGAACCCGGGATTCCGTCGCACCAGCTCCGCCTGCACGTCCTGCCGCGGCACCCGCTGCCCGCAGGCCAGGCAGCGCACGACGTCGATGCGGCCGTGCAGGTCGATGACGTTGCGGCTGCCGGCGGCCTGGTGCAGGCCGTCCACGTTCTGCGTCACGAGCTGCTCCACGCGTCCGCCCTGTTCGAGAACCGCCAGCGCGCGATGCGCCTCGTTCGGGCGCGCCGCCCCCATGCGCCGCCAGCCCACCAGGCTCCGCGCCCAGTAGCGCTTGCGGGTGAGCTCGTCCGCCAGGAAGTTCTGCAGCATCACCGGCTGCGCCCGTTTCCAGTCGCCGTTGGCGTCGCGGTAATCGGGGATGCCCGACGCCGTGCTGCACCCGGCGCCGGTGAGCACGAAGAGCCGCCGGTGGCGGTCGACGAAGTCGAGCAGCGCCGAGGTCATCGGCTCATCGTACCTGTCCGACGAGGCGGGTCCAATTAGCGAACCGGCGTTGAGCCGGTTTGCCAGATACTGCGCGCGGTCCGCGTTCTCGGCGGGCCGCGCCGACCCGCAGCTACAATTCCGCGATGTCATCGAACCTGCTTCGGCTTTTGACGTTCTGCACCGCCCTGACCGCCGGCGCCGCGGCGTCCGCGTCGGCCGCCACGTGCGAAAGCCTGCTGACGCTCAGGCTGGCCAACACCACCATCACGTCGGCACAGGCGTCGGTACCGGGTCCGCTGACGGTGAGCGGGCCGAATCCCGACGTCCTGCGCAACCTGCCCGCGTTCTGCCGCGTGACGGCCACGCTGACGCCCACCCCCGACTCGGACATCAAGGTGGAAGTGTGGCTGCCGGCGCCGCGCGCCGAAGGCGCGCCTGGCAACACTGCCTGGAACGGGAAGCTGCAATCGGTCGGCAACGCCGCCTGGGGCGGCGTCATTCCCTACCCCGCGCTGGCCGCGGCGGTCGCCGCCGGCTACGCCAGCGCCGCCACCGACACAGGCCATGTGGGCAACACGGCGAAGTTCGTACCCGGCCATCCCGAGAAGCTGATCGACTACGGCTATCGCGCCGTCCACGAGATGACCGTCGCGGCCAAAGCCGTCATCGCGGCCTTCTATGACGCCCCGGCCCGGCGCGCGTACTGGAACGGCTGCTCGACCGGCGGACGGCAGGGCCTCATGGAAGCGCTGCGCTACCCCTCCGACTACGACGGCATCATCGCCGGCGCGCCGGTGAACTACCGCACGCACCAGCTCACCGCCGAGCTGTGGATTGCCCGGGCCGTGCACCGCACCGAGAGCAGCTACATTCCTCCCGCCAAGTACCCGGCCATTCATCGCGCGGCGCTCGACGCCTGCGACGCCAACGACGGCTTGAAGGACGGCCTCATCGACGATCCGCGCGCGTGCAGATTCGACCCGAAGGCCATCGAGTGCAAAGCGGGCGACGACGCGTCGTGCCTGACCCCGCCGCAGGTGGAGGCGGCGCGCCAGATCTACACGCCGGCCGTGGCGCCGTCGACGAAGAAAGAGATCTTCCCGGCGCTGCAGCGCGGGAGCGAGCTCGTATGGGGCTCGCTGGCGGGGCCGCAGCCGATCGGCGAAGCGGTCGAGTTCTTCCAGTACGTCGTGTTCAACGATCCGGCCTGGGATTACAAGACGCTCTCGTTCGACACCGCCGCCGACCAGGCGGACAAGGCGGCAGGCGACGTGCTGAACGTGATCGAC
>DASRPM010000265.1:0-13785 GCA_035646375.1 Vicinamibacterales bacterium | reverse complement strand
CGGCGCGCCGGGGTTGAGCGATTCGGCCAGCGTCACGGCGCCAATCGCGTTCAGCGCGCCCGCGCCCTGCGTGAGGACGTCGTAGGTGAGCCCGCTCGCGTCGGTCATTTTCAGCGAGCTGTGCTCGAGCATCGCCTTGACGGCGTTCGAGGTGTGCGCCTGGCCGAACGCGTCGCGCGACGCGTCCACCATCAGCGCCACGGTGCCGGTCACCACCGCGGCCGCCATGCTGGTCCCGCTCAGGCGCAGCGTGTGCTTGCCGCTGGCCGTCAGCCCGGCCATGGTCGGCAGATCCAGGAGGAGCCTCTCGTTCGCGCCCGCCAACGAGACCAGGCGGTGGCCGGGGGCCACGACGTCCGGCTTGGCGAACGCGTCGTACCACGTCGGGCCGCGCGAGCTGAAGTCGGCCACCAGGTCGTCGCCGCGGCGCTCGGTGTCGAGCGTCTTCAGCGCGCCCACCGTCAGCGCCGACGGGGCGTTGCCGGGCGACGTGATGCCGGCGTAGCCCACCTCGTGGGTGTCGAGGTTCTGGCCCATGTTGCCGGCCGACACCACCACCACGAGCCCGGCGCGCACCGCGGTCTCCACCGCCTGCACCAGCGGGTCGGTGTGGGCGCTCTCGTAGATCGGGTGGCCCAGCGAGAGGTTGACGACGTCGATGCCGTAGGCCGCGCGGTTCACGACCGCCCACTGCAGCGCCAGCAGCACGTTCGACGTGGTGCCCTGCCCGGTGCTATCGAGCACGCGCAGGTTGACGAGCTTGACGCCCGGCGCCACGCCGCGAAGCTCGGGCTGGTTGCTGCCCACGAGGCCCGCCACGTGCGTGCCGTGCCCGTAGGCGTCCGCTGCGTACGCGGCCGGCGGATTGGCGAGGCCGCTGGTGAAGTCGCGCGACGTCAGGATGCGTCCCGTCTCGAAGGCCTCGCCGGCGATACCCGAGTCGATCACCGCCACCGTCACGCCGGCGCCATTGGCAGCGGTCGCGTTCACGCGCGGCTTGTAGGTGACCTTGAGCGACGGGCGGCCGCCGTCATACGAATGGTGCGAGTTGACGGTCCATGCCCGGCTCGACGACTGCCACAGCAGCCAGCCGCGGTTCGGGGCGCCGTTCGCCCACGACTGCACCGCGTCCACCATGCCCCCGCCCGTGAACACGTGCGTGAGTTCGGTGAGATCCGAGACCGACGCGTCCGACGACGAACCCACCTCGACGTTGTCGCGCTGCAGACCGGCGCCGGACGTCGTCATCGATGCCCAGCTCGACGCCGCGTTCCAGGGGGCCAGCACGCGGTAGACGCTGGCCGAGGCGGTCGGGCTGCCGTCGCCACGCGAGACCACCGTGAGGCTCACCGACGTGATCTGCGATCCGTAGGGAATTTGGTTCGCGCCGTCGCCGAACAGGGCGTCGAAACGGACCATGATGCCGGAGCTGTTGTTGCCGGAGCTGCCGTTCTCGATGACCGTGACGCGCGACGCCGTGCCGCTCGTCCAGGTCGGCCACTGGCTGGCCAGCCCGGCGTTGACACCAGCCGAGTAGCCGTTGACGCCCTGCGTGAACGTCTTGCTGGCCGCCACGCTGCTCACCGTCTCGAGGCCGAGCGTGCCGCGCAGCGTGTAGGGCGAGTTGGCGGCGGCGCCCACGGCTTCCACCGCGAGGCCGTCGGAGTGCACCTTGGCGTCGCTCGAGATGGCGACGACGTCGCCGTCCTTGGCGAGCTTGCGGGCCTGCCCCTTCGAGAGGCGCGCGACCACCGCATCGGTGAGCGCATACTGCGCGTTCACCTTCGCGCCGTCGTGGATCAGACGCTTCACCACCGCGCCGCGCTTGCCCGGCTTCGTGGTGACGATCACCTTGATGCCATCGCTGCTGCTGCCCTGCCGCACCTGCTGGCGAAGCACGTGATCGAACTTCTGATCGTGGTCCTTCGCCGGTGCGCCGAACACATCGGCGCATCGCAGCAGGAGCCCCACGACCATCAGCGGCCGCAGCCAGCGCGCGGCCCGCTGCCGCGAACTGCGATGCTCCTCGGTTGTCTCTACACGCAACGTCACGGTTACTCTCCCCTCGGCTCTGGTGCACCCGGCGCTCACACCGGGCCTGCCCTGGGGAGAGCAACGGGGAGGCCAACGCCAAAGGAGATCACTAAGCGCTTGCGCGCGTGGCAGTTCCGAGGAGCGCACGAAATGCGTCAGTTCACGATTGCACCCGCGTGTGTGCTGGAACGACGCAGCGCGCGACAGACGCGAGCGAGGGGCCCCTCGAAGGAGGCCCGGATTCATTGCGTCGATCGCGGGATCAGAAGGGCGTGTTCAAGAAGCGAGCAGATGGACCGTTTCGGAACAGCGCAGTGAAATACGCACGCGGTCGCGCGCGACTGCACGGCTCGAGGCGGGCACTGAAGGCCCGCTGCTACAGCTCGCGCGTCATTTCGATCATCGTGCGGCGGAATCCAGCCTGCTCGAAGAGGCGCTGCGCGGCATGGTTACGCTCGGCAGTCCACAACATGACACGCGGGGCGCCGTGCGCCTTCAACCACTCGCTGGCCACGTCGATCAAGGCGCTCGCGATGCCGGCGCCGCGATGCGCGTCTTCCACCACCACGTCGTGGATGAAGCCCGCCGCCTCGCGCAGCTCCTTCCAGGAGTGCGGCTCGAGGCCGGCGTACACGTAGCCGGCCACGGCGCCGCCGCGCTCCGCCACGAACACCACGGCTTCGGCCTCGCGCAGCTGGCTGGCGAGAAACCAGCCGTATCCCTCCTCCGGGTTGCCGCGCGGCGCCATGAAGCGCTGCATGTCGAAGGCATAGTGCAGCCGTAGCAGCGACGCGCCCAGGCGGCCGAGGGCCGGCACGTCGGCGTCGGTGGCGGGCCGAATGCGCACGTCGGCGGCGAGGGGACGGCTCACGGCACCGCCACGTGCAGCTCGGCGCCGTACAGCATGGTGCGGTCGTTGTCGCGGGCCGCCCACGTCACGAGCGCCGTGAGATCGCGCGCCACCGGTCCGGCAAACGCGCGCCGGCCATTGACCGTCACCTGCACCGGCTTGTCGAAGTCGATCACGTCCGGCGACAGCAGCAGCGTGAACGCCTGCACGCCGCGCGTTTTCACGTCGAAGCTGTTGCCGCTGCGGCTGGCATCCACGCGCCCCGAGGGCGCGTCGCGGTCGAAGAGCGGTACGCGCACCGCCGCCGCCGGCGAGAACTCGTTCACATCGGGCAGCGCCACGTCGCTGGGGCGCTTGCCGAGCCGGTCCACCACCAGCCAGCGGAAGCGGTTGTAGCGGTCGGTCCGTTCGGTTTCCCACGACACCGACTCGGGGTGCGCCACGCGCACATGGCCGGCGAGGAACGCCTCGAAGCGCGACCGCTCCTCGGGCCACCAGCTGGTGTCGTGATTGGCCTCGGGATAGACCTGCCACGACACCGGGATGCCACCCTTCTTGAACATCTCGATGAGCGGCGCCACCGACGCCGCCGGGTAGAGGCGGTCGCGGCCGCCGTTGACGGCGTGCAGCGGGCAGTTCGCCAGGTTGCGCGAAAAGAGCTCGCCGTCGACGCCCGTATCGGGATTGGCCAGCACGCTCGGGTGGCCGTTGAGCGGCAGGCAGGCCGCCCACACGGTGGCGGAGCGCATGCCGAAGAAATAAACGCCCGTGCCGCCGTCCGAGATGCCGGTCAGGTAGATGCGCCGCTCGTCGATGTTGTAGCGGCGCTTCAGCCGATCGACGAGGGTATAGAGGTTGTCGACCGCTTCCTTCTTCCACCACTCGGTGCCCGCCCACGCGCGCGGGTGCAGCACGATCTCGGGGCCGCCCGGGATGCGGTTGGCGAGCGGACGCGCCGGATCGCCGCCGGGTTTCGGCGCCTCGCGCCCTACCCCGCCGTGCAGGCTCACCCGCAGGGCCCAGCGCGTGGCCGGCGTGTAGTCGGCCGGCACCTCCGCCACGTTGTCGAGATGCTGCAGCCGCACGGTGGTCGTGAGCTCGACGCGGCCGGAACGGTCCGCCGCGTAGGAGCGGCCGGCTTTCAGGCGCGCCAGCACGTCGTCGAAGGGCGCGCGCGCGGCCACGATCTTCGCCACGCGCTTCTCGGCCTCGCCCGGTGAGCCGGCCTCCCAGAACGCGCGCATCGCGTCCTCGATAGACGCTGCGAGCGGCGACCGTGTCTGCACCAGGAGGTTGGCGGAGAAGACCAGCAGCAGCGCGCAGGCGGCCAGGGTTGTGCGCATGAGGGTATATCTTATGGGCATGTTCTTGCGGGCGGCCGCCATCGTCGTCAGCCTGGCGGCGCTCGCCGCGTCCTCCGCCGTCACAGCCCAACCGCTCCCCACGCTCGGACCGCTCGACGCGAGCGGACGCGTCACCTACTTCATCGAGGACGGCCAGCCGGGTTCCACCTACGTGGCCGCCGATCGCGAGCTGGCCACGTGGGCGCTCAAGGCCTGGGAGCGCGTCAGCAACGGGCGCCTCCGCTTCGAGCCGGCGCCGCGCGCCGACGCGCTCGTGCAGGTGCACTGGGTGCCGGCCGGCGGCGGGCAGTACGGCGAGATGCGGTCGATGAGCGTCGGCGGCCGCCGCGGCGCGGCGGTCTACATCCGCCCCGATACCAACGGGCTCGGCCCCGACATTGCCGCCGCGGCGAAGAAGGATCCGCTGCTGCGCGAGACCATCGTGTACCTGACGTGCGTGCACGAGATCGGGCACGCGCTCGGGCTCGGCCACACCGATGACATCCGCGACATCATGTATTTCTTCGGGTACGGCGGCGACATCCCGGGGTTCTTCGGCCGCTACCGCGTGGGCCTGCGCACCCGGGCCGACATTGCCGGCACCCACGGCCTGTCCGAAGCCGACATCGAGCGCCTGCGCGGGCTGTACCAGTCTCGTTAGCGCGCCCACGTGAGCGCCGTCATCGAAGTCAGGGACATCGTCAAGACGTTCGGGGACGTGACCGCGCTCGACCGTGTCGCCTTCGAAGTGCGCACCGGCGAGATCTTCGGCGTGCTCGGGCCGCCCGGCGCCGGCAAATCCACGCTGTTTCGGGTCCTGGCCACGCTGCTGCCGCCCCACGTCCGGATCGGCGACCATCGGCGGCTTCGACGCCGTGCAGCGCTCCGCGGACGTCCGCCGGTCGATTGGCGTGATTCCTCGGACGATGGGCAGCGATCGCGAGCTGACGGTCGCGGAGAACTTGTTGACGTTCGCCAGGCTGCGGGGCGTGCCGCGCGGGAGGCAGGCGGCGTTACTGGACGACCTGATCGAGGCCCTGGAGTCACGCAGTGGCGGCACCAGCCGATCGGGACGCTGGCGTCCGCAGTGCGTCGCCGCGTCGAGATCGCGTGATCACCTTGGATCACGGAAAGCTCGACACCCGGGCCTGAAGACCTTCTCCGCGGTGGCGATGACGGGCCTCAGGGCTGGGGGGCCTTGGGCGACGCGAGCGTCTCCGCGCTCCAGCCGCCGCCGAGCGCCTTGTAGAGCCGGACGAGATCGGTCGACACCGAGGCCATGCTCGACGCCAGCGAATCCTGCAGCGTCAGCAGAGACCGCTGCGCGTCGAGGACATCGCGAAAGTCGCGCAGACCGGCCGTGTAGAGCTGCAACGACAGATCAGCGGTCTGTTGCGCCGCATCCGAGGCGGCGGCAAGGTGCCCCCGGCGCACGTCTTCCTGCGCCAGCGACGTGAGGGAATCCTCCACGTCCTGCAGCGCTCCGAGGACGCGCGACTCATAGGCGACCGCCGCCTGCGTCTCGCGCTCTCCCTGCACCGCGAGGTTCTCGCGCAGCTGCCGGCGGTTGAACAGCCGCGTGCTGGCCGATGGGCTCGCGCTCCAGAAGCCGGCACCCGGGAGGAGCAGCTTGGCGACGGACAGCGATTCGAGCCCGATCGAGCCGGCCAGCCTGAAGGTCGGGTAGAGATCGGCGCGAGCTACGTTGACCTGCGACGCCTGCGCGGCCAGCTGACGTTCGGCGCTGCGCACGTCGGGCCGTCGGCGAATCGCGTCGGCGGGCACGCCGACGGCAAGATCGAGCGGCGCCGACGGAATGGGCCCGGGCGCGGCCAATTCGGCCGCCAACGCCTGCGGCGCCTGTCCGAGGAGCACCGAGAGCGCGTGCACCGCCCGCACCGCCTGGCCCTCGAGCAGCGCGATTTGCCCCCGCGTGGTCTCGACGTTGGCGAGCGCCTGCTGCACCTCCAGCTCGGTGCCGAGACCTGCCTGTTGCCGCAGCCTCGTAAGGTCCAGGGTCTGCTCCTGCAGCGCGACGTTGGAGCGCGCAATCGCAATCCGCTGCTGAGTGGATCGCACGTCGATGTAGTCGAGGGCGACCTCGGCGGCGAGGCCGACGAGGACATCCCGCGCGTCGGCCGCACGCGCCTCGGCGGTGGCGGCGGCCGCTTCTGCGCCGCTGCGAAGGCCGCCAAACACATCCAGTTCCCAGCTCGCATCCAGTCCCAACGAATACGAACGGGTCGTGCCGCCGAATCCGGCTTCGCCGGCGGTTCCACTGGCGCGGGTGGAAGCCAACGCGTCCCCCGCCGGTGCGAGGGGCCCTCGGGCCGCGCGGGCGCTGGCGCGCGCTTCCCGCACGCGCGACACCGCTGTCCGCACGTCGAGGTTGCCGGCCACGGCGCGCGTCACCAGTGAAGTGAGCTGCGGGTCGCCAAACGCGCCCCACCACGCCGCCAGCGCCTCTTCGCCGCCCCCTGCCGATTCCCCGAGACGGCTGTTCCACGACGGCGGCACGCTCGAAGCCGGCGCCACGTAGGGGCGCCTCACGCCGCAGCCGCCAGCGACCATGCTCGCCAGCAGCACCCACACGACGACTCGACACGTCATAGGGCTATTCATGACGAAGGGCGTCGATCGGGTTGAGGCTGGCGGCGCGCCGGGCCGGAAAGAACCCGAACACCACACCGACGGCGGCGGAAAAAGCAAAGGCCAGCGCGACGATGCCGTAGTCGAGCTCGAACGGCAGGCCCAGGGCCCGGGCCACCGCAAACGACGCGCCAAGCGCGAGCGTGATGCCGATGGCGCCGCCGAACACCGACAGCACTACGGCTTCGATGAGGAACTGCGTCAGGACGTCGCGCTCGAAGGCGCCGATCGCCAGGCGGATGCCGATCTCGCGCGTCCGCTCCGTCACGGACACGAGCATGATGTTCATGATGCCGATGCCACCGACGAGCAGGCTGATGGCGGCGACCGCCGCCAGCAGCGCCGTCAGCGTCCGCGTAGTACCCGAGATCGTGTTGGCGATCTCCTGCTGGTCCATGATGCTGAAATCGTCGTCGGCGTCTCGCGCGACATGACGCCGCTCCCGCATCAGCCGGTAGATGTCCTGCTGCGCCTTCTCGCTCGACGAGCTCGCACGGACCGACAGCTGCACCTGGTGGACGTCGTCGTTGCCGGTGAGCCGCCGCTGCATGGTGCGAATCGGGATCACCACCGTGTCGTCGCGGTCCTGGCCGAAATTGCTCTTGCCCTTGGACTGGAGCAGGCCGATGACGGTGCACGACAGCGAGCGCAGCCGCAGCCGGCTGCCGATGGGGTCGCCGCTTCCCAGCAGCTCGGTCCGGGTGGTCTGCCCGATGATGCAGACGGCCGTGCCCGATCGGAGCTCGCTCTCCGAGAACCAGCGTCCGCCCGCCAGCTTCCAGTTTCCAGACTCGAAGTACTCGTTGGTGGTACCGGTGATCGTCGTCGAGCGGTTCTTGGCGCCGCTGATGACGCTGAGACCGATGGTCGAGACCGGCGACACGGCGGTAACCGACGGCACGTCGCGGCCGAGCGCGTCGACGTCCTGCCGGCGGAACGGTTTGGCGCTGCCCGAGGCGCCGCCAGGACCGACCCGCTGGCCCGGCATGACGCTGAGCATGTTGCTTCCCATGTTGGCGATGTCGGCCGTCACCTGGGCGGTGGCGCCGTTACCGAGCGTGACCATGATGATCACCGAGGCCACGCCGATGATGATGCCGAGCGCCGTCAGCGAGGATCGCAGGACGTTGCGGCGGATTTCCCGCATCGCGAGCAGAATGGCGTTGAGCAGCATCAGTGCACTCCCCCGTGACGCTCGTCGCTCTCGACGTGGCCGTCGCGGAAGCGGATGGTCCGTGAGGCGTAAGCGGCCATGTCCGGCTCGTGGGTGACCATCAGCACGGTGATGCCGCGTTGGCGGTTGAAGCTCACGAGCAGTTCCATGATCTCGACGCTGCGGGCCGTATCCAGATTGCCGGTGGGCTCGTCGGCAAAGAGCACCGACGGCTCGGCGACGATGGCCCGCGCAATCGCCACGCGCTGCATCTGACCGCCCGAGAGCTCCGCGGGCGTGTGCGTTTCCCAGCCGCTCAATCCGACGGCGGCCAGCGCCTCGCGCGCGCGCCGCCGCCGCTCCCCCGACGCCATGCCGCGATAGACCAGCGGCAGCTCGACGTTCTCGAGCGCGGACGTGCGATTGAGCAGGTTGAATCCCTGGAAGACGAAGCCGAGGTAATAGCGGCGCAAGAGCGCGCGCTGCTGGCGCGATATGGCGCCCACGTCGACGCCGCGAAACCGGTAGGCGCCCGCCGTCGGCGTGTCGAGGCAGCCGAGGATGTTCATCGCCGTGGACTTCCCCGAGCCGCTCGGCCCCATGACGGCCACGAACTCCCCTTCGTGCACCTGCAGGTCCACGCCGGCCAGCGCGTGGACCTCGGCGTGCCCTTTGCCGTACGTCCGGACGACCTTGTCGAACTCGATCATCGGATCAGCCATGACGCTCACCGGTTCGTCGGGGCGAGATCCACGATGACCGGCATCCCTTCAGTCAGGCCCCCGCTGCGCAGGACCGTCACCTTGCCGTCGGTGGGACCGAGCGCCACCTCGACGGCCTTCAGCTCCGCACCGGCCTCGGTCCAGACGTGCGGCGGCGCGTCCTCGTTCGAGCGATCGCGCCGCTGCGCTCCAGGCGGCCTCGGAAGCAGCCGGAACCCGCCGCCGCTCGCCTGCTGCGCCGCTGCGGGCGGCGTGAAGCGCAGCGCGGCATTCGGTACCAACAAGGCATCCGTCACCTGCGTCACGGTGATCTCGGCCGTGGCGGTCATCCCGGGCTGCAGCAGCCGCTCCGCGTTGTCGACGGTCAGCACCGTCTGATAGGTGACGACGCCGTTCGACGTCTTCGGCGTGCTGCGGACCTCCTGCACCCGCGATTCGAACGCCCGATCGGGATACGCGTCCACGCGGAAACGCGCCACCTGCCCGACCTTGACATTGCCGATGTCCGCCTCGTCTACGTCGATGATCAGCTTCATCTTCGTGAGGTCCTCGGCCAGCGTGAAGAGCGTCGGCGTCTGGAAGGACGCCGCCACCGTCTGCCCCGGATCGATCTGGCGATCGAGCACCATGCCGTTGATCGGCGATTTGATCACCGCCTTGCGGATGTCGGTCTCGATGGCGGCGAGGCTGGCCTGCGACTGTGCCACCTGCGCGGCGGTGCTCGCCTCGTCGGCCTGCGCGCGCTTCACGGCCGCCTCCTGCGAGTCGAGCTCCTGGCGCGACGGCACGCGGCCGCCGCTCAGTTCACGCACGTGCTGCAGTTTGGCGAGCTCCGCCTGCGCTTCGGCGAGCGTGGCCTGCGACTGCAGCCGTTTGGCTTCCGCGGACTGGAGCCCCGCGCGCGCCTGCGCCGCCTGCGCTTCGAGCTTTTCGGTGTTCACCCGAGCCAGGATCTGGCCGACTCGAACCGGGCTGTTGTAGTCCACGGCCACCGATTCGACGACGCCGGAGATCTCGGTTCCGATGTTCACCTGCGTGAGCGCCTTGAGCTCGCCGGTGGCGGTCACCGACACGGTCAGCGTGCCGGACTCGATCGTTTCGGTGCGGTACTGCGCCGGCGGCGTCCCGCGCGACGCGCGCAGCCTGAGCGCGCCGGCGCCGAGCGCCGCAAGGACGAGCAGCACAATCGCCCAGCGCCCGATTCGGCGCGCGCGCCCGCTCCGCGACATCCCCAGCCGCGCCTGCAGTTCTTTCGTGTCGGATGACTGACTCATGACTCCTCGGAATCCCTGACGCGGCGCAGGACGCCACCGTTCTCCATTAGGAGGTAAATCCAGGCCCCG
Organism: Vicinamibacterales bacterium; assembly: GCA_035646375.1. GTDB lineage: Bacteria > Acidobacteriota > Vicinamibacteria > Vicinamibacterales > UBA2999 > DASYRM01. The sequence continues at coordinate 3,691 of DASRPM010000265.1, read as the reverse complement.
CTGCGTTAAGGTTTGTAAATCGCGGCGCGAGCCGGTCGCAGTCCCGGACGCTGCGCTACCGTACAGACATGACGGAGGCCGCCGTCCTCATCGTCGACGACGACGTCGAACTGTGCGCCCTGCTGTCCGAGTATCTCGGGGGGCACGGCTACAGAGTGTCGTCGGTGCACGACGGCGCCGCCGGGCTGCGGCGTGCCCTCGACGGCAGCCATCATCTCGTCATCCTCGACGTCATGCTGCCGGTGCTCGACGGTTTCGAAGTGCTGCGTCAGGTCCGCCAGCGATCGAACGTGCCGGTGATCATGCTGACGGCGCGAGCGGAGGAACACGACCGCGTGAAAGGCTTCGGCGACGGCGTCGACGACTATCTGGTGAAGCCGTTCGCGGCTGCCGAACTCCTGGGGCGCGTCCGCGCTGTCCTGCGACGCGCCACGGGAGCGGCACCGCCGGCTGCTGCAGCGACACAGCTCGGTTCGCTCAGCCTGGATGCCCGGGCCCGCGAAGCCTACTGGGACGGCGTGGCGCTTGGGCTCACGTCCACGGAGTTTGCCGTGCTCGACGTGCTCGCCCGCGCCGACGGACGGGTCGTGTCGCGTGACGAGCTCACCGCCGTGCTGCATCAGCGCGAAGCCACCCCCTTCGAGCGTGCCCTGGACGTACACGTGAGCCATCTCCGGCGGAAGATCGAAGCCGCCGCGCCAACGGGCGCTGCCGCGGGATCGGTGATTCGGACCGTGCGGGGTGTGGGATACCTCTGCGCGGTGGAGCGTTAGTCACATGCGAACGCTGCTGCTTCGGATTCTCGTCGCGTCCCTGGCCACCATCCTGCTGTCGCTGGCGGTGTTTGCCGCTTCCCTGGCCGCGATCATCGGCCCCGCCAACGAGCGCCTGATTCATCACTTTCAGGCGCGGCAGATCGAAGATCTCGTCGAGGCACAGGCACGCGGCGGTGCGCCGGAAGTCGCGACGCTGCTCCGGCGTCTGGATGCGTCGCTGGGCGCCACTCACTACCTCGCCGATAGCCGCGGCCGCGACGTCGTGACCGGTGAGGACCGCAGCACGCTGCTCGACGCCCCGCGCCCATGGTTCGGCCCGCCGCGATCGGGCGACAACCTCGTCGTCGTCGAGCCGTCCGCCGACGGGCAGTATCGGCTGATCATCTCGGCGCCGCCGCCGCTCGACGCCTGGTCGTTCGTCCCTTACTTCATGGTCATCCTGGCTGCCATCGGGCTGTTCTGCTGGCTGCTGGCGCGAACCATCGTGACGCCGATCCGCGCGCTGGCCGGCGCGGTGGACCGGTTCGGACGCGGCGAGCTGGCAACGCGCGTGACGACGACGCGGCGCGACGAAATCGGCCAGCTGACGCACGCTTTCAACGAAATGGCCGATCGAATCGAGACGCTGCTCACAGCCGAGCGACGCCTGCTGCAGGACATCTCGCACGAGCTGCGCTCGCCGCTGGCGCGGCTGAACATCGCGATCGAACTGGCACGCACGGCAGCAGACCGGGATGCAGCCGCCACCCGCCTGCAGAAGGAAGTCAATCGCCTGACCGAACTCGTCGGGTCGCTGCTCGAAGTCACGCGCGCGGAGGGCGACCCCTCGCTGCGGCGATCGGAGATCGTGCGCGTGGCCGACGTGCTACGCGACGTGGCGCAGGCGTGCCAGGTCGAAGCCGACGCAGGTAGCTGCCGGCTCGTCGTGCACGACACCGTACAACGCACCCTGGTGGGCGATCCCGAGCTGCTGCGCCGCGCCGTCGAGAACGTCGTGCGCAACGCTATCCGCTACGCCCCGCCGCACACCGACGTGGAGCTCCGGGCCGACGACGGCCCTGATGCGCTCACGATCAGCGTCCGCGATGCGGGCACCGGCGTACCGGACGAGCTGCTGCCGCGCCTCGCGCAACCGTTCTTCCGCGTGGAAGACGCGCGCGACTATGCGCCGGACGGCGGCGTCGGACTCGGGCTGTCGATCGCGCAGCGGGCCGTGCAATTGCACCACGGCCGGCTCGTCGCGGAGAACGCGCACCCCGGGCTGCGCGTCACGCTCCGCTTCCCCGTCGCGTCGGCGGCGTGACGGCCTGCGGATCTCGGAGCCTTTACAAATCTTGACGCACCGCGGGCGGCGAATCGGAGTCAACTGCGACTGCCGGGGCGGGCACCGCGGCGCTGACTTTCGAGAGGCCCAACCTCCTTTCGACTCGCAGCTCTGACAACCGCGGTGTCTGGCTCCGGTATTGGTCTACGAGTGCACTCCCGGCGCTTCGTGGCCGGTGCGCTGCACGTACTCGACGTAGGAGCCGGGATACAGGTGCGGCTCCTTGTCCAGGCCGGTCTCGCCGCCGAGCTCGAGCACGCGGTTGCTGAGGGCGCGGAGGAAGGCGCGGTCGTGCGACACGAAGAGCATCGTGCCGTCGTAGTCCTTGAGCGCCTCGATGAGCATCTCCTTCGTGAAGAGATCCAGGTGGTTGGTCGGCTCGTCGAGTACCAGGACGTTCGGCGGATAGAGGAGCATGCGGGCGATGACGAGCCGCGTCTTCTCGCCGCCCGAGAGCGACCGGATCTTCTTGTCGGTGTCGTCGCCGGAGAACTGAAAGGCCCCGGCCAGGTTGCGCAGGACCCCGATCGACTCGTGCGGGAAGTCGCTCTGCAGCTGCTCCTCGACAGTGAGGTCCGGAGCCAGCAGGTCCAGCGCCTGCTGGGCGAAGTAGCCCATCCTCACGCTGGCGCCCACGGTCACCGCGCCGGCATCGGGCGCCAGCACGCCCGCCGCCATCCGCAGCAGCGTGGTCTTGCCGGCGCCGTTCTTCCCCATCACGCACCAGCGCTCGCCGCGGCGGATGGTCATGCTGAGGCCGTCGTAGACCACGCGCGGGCCGTAGGCTTTCGACACGCCGTCGATCACGAACACCTGATCGCCCGACCGCGGCGGCTGCCGGAAGTCGAACTTGACCACCTTGCGTTTCCTGGGCAGCTCGATCTTCTCGATCTTGTCCAGCGCCTTGACGCGGCTCTGCACCTGCGCGGCCTTGGCGGCGTGCGCCGCGAAGCGCTCGATGAAGCGCTGCTCCTTGGCCAGCATGGCCTGCTGCCGCGCATAGGCCGCCTCGCGGTTCGTCTCGCGGATGGCGCGCTCGCGCTCGTAGAAGTCGTAGTTGCCCGAGTACGACGTGATCTCGCCGCCGTCGATCTCGGCGATGCGGCCCACGATGCGGTTCATGAACTCGCGGTCGTGCGACGTCATGAGCAGCGCGCCGGGCAGCCCCTTGAGGAACTGCTCGAGCCAGATGATCGACTCGATGTCCAGGTGGTTGGTGGGCTCGTCCATCAGCAGCACGTCCGGCCTGCCGAGGAGCACGCGCGCCATCGCCACGCGCATCTTCCACCCGCCCGAGAGCCGCCCCACGTCGCCCTCGATGCGCTCGTCGTCGAAGCCGAGGCCGTGCAGCACCTCGCGCGCCTGCGCTTCGAGACCGTAGCCGCCCAGGTGCTCGTATTCCTCCTGCACCTCGCCGAACCGCGCCAGGATGCGGTCCATGTCGTCGGCTTTCGCCGGATCGGCCATGTCGTGCTGGAGCGCCTCGAGCTCGTGATGCAGGTCGCCGAGCCGCCCGCTGCCCGCGATGGCTTCGTCGAGTACGGTGCGCCCCGACATCTCCTCCACGTCCTGCCGAAAGTACCCGATCGTC
>DASRPM010000264.1:0-12952 GCA_035646375.1 Vicinamibacterales bacterium | reverse complement strand
GCGGCTACTGCACGCTCAGCAGCTCGATATCGAAGACGAGCGAGGCGTTTGGCGGGATCGGCCCCTGTCCCGACGAGCCGTACGCGAGATCCGGCGGAATGGTCAGACGGCGCAGCCCGCCAATGCGCATGCCGACGACGCCCAGATCCCAGCCGCGAATCACACGGCCGGCGCCCAGCGTGAACGGGTATGCCGGGCTCGAATCGAACTGCGTGCCCTTTTGCTCGGGCCGCGCCGGGTCGTAGAGCCACCCGGTGTAGCTCACGGTCAACGCGCGACCGTTGCTTGCGGCCGTGCCGGTGCCGACGCGCAGGTCGGTCTGGGTGAAATCGGCGCGCGGGAGCGACACCGACGGGGCAGATGGCGAACTTGAACTGCAGCCGGCAGCTGTCAGCAGGAGGACTCCATACAGGAACCAGGAGAAGCGGTACATATCTTTGAAGAATCGCATGGAGCCCTCCGCAACGCCAGCACCCTGGGGCAGGCCTGGGACGCGGCGAGGTCAGGTAGGTCGGGTGGGTCAGGTGGGTCGGGTAGGTGGTCTGGTGGGTCTCGCGTTGGTGCTGTGGATGGTGACGGCCACGGCGCAGGCGCAGGACTCGTGCGACCGCGGATGCCTCGAGTCGATGCTCGATCGCTACGTGGACGCGCTCGTCAGGCGCGATCCGTCTGGGGTGCCGGCGATTCCGTCGGCCGTGTTCACGGAGAACGGCCAGCGGCTCGAGCTTGGCGACGGCCTGTGGCACACGGTGACCGGGCGCGGCGGCTACGCGCTGCGCCTGGCCGACGTGGAGCGCGGCCAGACGGTGCTGATGGGCACCATTCGCGAGGCCGGGGTGCCCACGATTCTGGTCGTGCGCCTGAAGGTCGTGCGCCGCCGGATTGAGGAAATAGAAACGCTGGTGATTCGCAACGAGGCGGCGGCGAAGAGTCTCGACGGCATCGGGGCGCCTCGCGCGGTATGGGCCGCGGCGGTGCCGGCGGCCGAGCGGCACTCGCGCGCCGACCTGGTCCGCATCGCCAACATGTACTTTTCGGGGATCGAGAAGAACGACGGCCGCGGCGTGTATCCGATCGCCGACAGCTGCGCGCGGCTGGAGAACGGCGCGGTGACGGCCGGCGATCCGGCGGCCATACTCGGAGCCTCGGCACCGGCGCCGGCGCGGCCGCGCACGGGGTGCCGGCAGCAGTTCGAGACGGGCGTGTTCCACTACGTGACCCGCATTCGCGATCGGCGCTTCGTGCTGGTCGATCCCGAACGCGGCCTGGCGTTCGCGTTCGCCTTCTTCGACAACGCCTCGGGTGATGCGCGCAACGGCGTGCTCGCCGATGGCCGCAAGGTTGTGTCGGGCCCGAGCATCCCGTGGACGTGGCAGATCGCCGAAGTGTTCAAGATCGAGCGCGGGCTGATCGGTCCCGTGGAGTCGGTGCTCCATCAGGTCCCTTACGGCATGGGATCCGGATGGAGCACGTGGGCCGAAGCGATGTCGGGCGTTCCTCGCTGAATGTAGCGGTCGGCCTTCAGGCTGACCGGCGCCGGGCGGTCTAAAGACCGCCCGCTACATTACGGCACCCGACCCACCTGACCTTGTTACGGCGCCAGCGACGCTACATACGCCGACAGGTTCAGGATGTCGGCGTTCGTCAGGCCGGCGACCGGCTTCTTCATGAGCGGCGCGTCGGGGCCGTTGCGGTCGCCTTCCTTGAACAGGTGGAGCTGCCGCGCGACGTAGATCGGATGCAGCCCGGCCAGCCGCGGGACGTTGGCCAGCCCCTTGAGGCCGTCGCCGTGACAGACGTCGCAGGCCACCGTCTTGCCTCCGCCGCCGTTCGCGAGCGTCCGGCCACTGGCGACGCTGCCCGGCGGCACATACGCCACGAAGCCCGATCGGGGGTCGCGCAGGCGCGCCTTCTCCTGATCCTCCGGCAGCATGATGATGCGGTTGCCAATCGGTTCCATGCCGGGGTTCTTGGGATCGATGAAGCGCATGCGGCCCTGGCCCACGAACGTCTTCGGCACCATTGCCGCCTCGACGACGCGCACGAACTTGCCGCGGGGGAGCGACGCGAACCACTCGGCGGCCTCGCGAATCTCCTGGTCGGAGAGCTCCTTGGCGATGCCGTTCATCCTCGCGTAGTCCTTCCGCACGCCTGACTTGAAGTCGGCCATCTGCTGGATGAAGTAGTCGGCGGTGAACCCGGTCAGATCGGCCGACTCGGGATGGCCGAAGCCGGACATCAGATGGCACGCGCCGCACGCCAGCGCGCCGCCGTGCCCCTTCTGCACGATCGACGGCGCCGGCTTGTGCGCCTCGGGGAACCAGTCGGGCGGGTTCAGCAGGTCGTCGATCTGCCCGGGCGTGTAGCTCTTCGAGCTGCCCTCGACCGTCTTCGGTCCCGGCGGCTCCGGCGGCAGCTGCCCGCCGATCACCGGGAACGCCCATGCCGGCTCGCGCGCCGGCGGGCTGGGGAGCGCCGTCGGCGTGCCTGGCGCGGGCTGCTGCTGCGCGAGCCCGGCCACAGTGAGGGCCATCATCGTGATGACGAGCGCCGACCAGCGTGTCTTCATCGTTTCCTCCTGTGGAGCGCTCTTCCTACTCCGCCCACCTGCTTACTCCGCTCACTCAGCCTCGGTACTCGAGCACATTGAGCCCGGCGTTCCAGTCGCTCACGTAGATCAGCCCGTCGCGTGTGACGAAGAGGTCCGCGGTCTTGGCGGCGAGCGACACGTTGGGCCGTGGATCGATGAGCTTGCCGGGCGTGGGCGGCACCCACGACGCCACCTCGCGCGGGGCGAACTGGTTCGCGAGATCGAAGATGCGGACGCCGGCGTTGTTGTAGGTCGCGAAGATCGTCGTCTCGCTCTGCAGCCCGTTGGGCCGGTTCTCGTACAGGTTGTGCGGGCCGAAGGTGCCGAGGCCGCAGAAGTCGCGGCCCGAGGGCGTCGGCAGCGTGGCGATCGGCACCGGGTTCTCCGGCGCGCGCACGTCCACCACGAAGGTGTGAAAGGTGCCCTTGGCGCAGCGCTCGGCGTTGGCCTCGTCGGCCACTACGGCCAGCTGACGTCCAGGCAGCGGCAGCGGCGTGTGCGTGCCGCCAGGGTAGGGCGGCGACCAGTTGATGTGCGACAGCAGCTTCGGCCGCGCCGGGTCGCTCACGTCGTGAATCGTGAAGCCGCCGTCGCGCCAGGCCCCATAGCCGAAGTTGCCGGCCACGATCATGTGGTGCAGCGCCACGCGCTTGCCGGCGGCCAGCGCGGGCTTTTCGCCGCCGGCGCGGTGCATGCCGGGGAGCCACCACTTCGACACGATCTCCGGCTTCGTGAGGTTCTGCAGATCGACGATGGCGAGGATGTGGTCCGTGTAGCCGTCGAAGTGCACGGCCAGATACGCGTAGCGGCCGCCGGTCCACCACAACCGGTTGACGCCGAAGCCGGGAATCTCGAGGAACGCGATCTCGCGCATCTCGCCCGGCTTCGAGATGTCGTGGATGCTCAGCCCCGAGCGGAACTTCTTCTTGTTGGTGATGCTGTCGGCGAGCGCGTTCTCGAAGTAGCCGCGCAGGTTGTCGTACGACTGCATGGCGACGATGTTGGCGCCGTTGGCGAGCAGCATCACGTCGTTGGCCACCTGCAGGTGGTGCGTTCGTGTGTTGGTGCCCGCCGTGAAGAAGCCGACTGGCTTCAGCCGCCGCGGGTCGGCGGCGTCCAGGATGGTGACGCCGTCGCTGAACATGTGGCCCACGTACACGTGACCGCGGTTGAACATCACCTGCACGCCGTCGGGGCGCCCGCCCTGATCGCTGTAGGAGAGGTGGCGGATGCCGCGGCCGATGCCGGCCGGTGGAACGGCGTCGTCCCGCTGGCCGGCCTGGGCCATGGCGCCGGCGGGGCCGGCGCATGACGCGGCCACCGCGAGGAGCCCCTTCAACGCGTCGCGCCGCGAGGTCGGCATGCCGGCAGTATTGTGCGCCAACCGCGGCCGGGTTCGGCGAGTATGTTTTGAAAGATTCGCCACGCGGCCCAGGCGCCGTGGACACTCCGCCGCCATTTTCAGGGCGTGGATGCCGGTTGAGTTTCCGTCGCGCGCGGTGGCGTGCCGTTTGCTCTTTCTCCGGCATGGACCCGATCTGTTCGCGCTCGTTCACTGCTCGGCGTTTGGGCGTGGCGATGCTCGCCGTCGCGGCCACGCTGGCGCTCGCATCGTGCGACCGCGATCTCACACCGCAGATCGCCGACGGAATCCGCCAGCAGGTGGCCGGGGCTCCGCCCGCCACGGTGAGGCGCGACGTGTGGGACGACGTGGGCCACTTTTACGAGCAGCGGATGTTCGCGCCGCGCTGGGTGAGGGACGGGCGCGTGGACGATGCGAGGCTGGCGCTGCGCGTCCTCCTGCGCGCCCCCGAGCACGGGCTGGCGGCGCCCGACTACGGCGAGCCAGATCTGTCGCGCGAGCTGTCGGACACGCGTGCGATCGAGGACGCGCTCGCGAAGGATCCCGCGAAGAGCGCGCAGCTCGACGTGCGGATCACGACGGCGGTGCTGGCGCTCGGGCGTGACGTGGCGGTGGGCCGCCGCGGCCCGGCGACGATCGATCCGCGATGGAAGGTGCGTCGCGAGCCGCCGGACCTCGGGGGCACGCTGAGCGCGGCGGCCGATGCCGGCGAGCTCGACGCATGGCTCGACCGCGTCCGGCCGCGGCACCCCGAGTACGCGGCGCTGCAGAAGACGCTCGCCGACGTGCACGCCCAGGGGGGCAGCGAGGCCACGCGGGACGATCGCGCGCGGCGCATCGCCCTCAACCTCGAACGCTGGCGGTGGCTGCCCGACGATCTCGGGGCGCGCCATGTACTCGTGAACCTGCCGGCGTTCTACATGGCGGTCCGCGAGCAGGGGCGGCCGGTAGTGGAGATGAAAGTGGTCGTCGGCACGCCGGAGCGAAAGACGCCTCTCTTCAGCGATACGATGGAAACCGTCGTCTTCAGCCCGTACTGGAACGTGCCGGACAGCATCGCCGAAGGCGAAACGGCCCCGGCGGCGGCCCGCGATCCACGCTTCCTGGCGCGCAACCAGATCGAGATCCTGCGGCGCGACAAGGACGGCGCGACGATCGTCGATCCTGCCTCGGTGGACTGGGACGACGAGGACGCCGTCAAGGCGTTGGCCTTCCGGCAACGGCCCGGCGCGCACAACGCCCTCGGCCACGTGAAGTTCCTGTTCCCGAACCAGTACGACGTCTACCTGCACGACACGCCGGCCGACGCGCTGTTCGCGCGGCAGGGGCGCGCGTTCAGCCACGGCTGCATCCGTGTGGAGAAGCCGGAGGCGCTGGCGTCGTATCTGCTTCGCGACCGTCCCGAATGGGATGCTCAGCGCATCGAAAAGGCCATGCACCAGGACGACGAGCAGCATGTGGCGCTGAAGGACACGCTGCCCGTCCACATCGTCTACTTCACCGCCTGGCCGGACGGCCGGGGCGGTGTGCAGCTGTGGCCGGACGTCTACGGGTACGACGCGAAGCAGGCGGCCGCCGCCGTGGGCGGGACGCGCCGCGCGGCCAGCGCCGACTGACGAGGTTGGCATCGGGTTAGATCGCCGCTTACACTGGAAGTGTGTTCCCCCCGAAGGTCTGGACCGCCAGCGTGCTCGTCATGTCGTTGGCGGCGCTCAGCGGCCGCGAGGCCGTGTCTGCCTCGTCCGCCTCGCGTGCGGGACGGAGCGTCCCCTCGACATTGACGGGGGCCCTGTCGGCCACGGCGTGGGCGTCGGCGGAAATCGGCTCGCTCGAGCGCCGGATCTTCGAGCTCGCTCTCGGCGCTGCCAGCTGTGCCGTTCGATCGGGCTCCATCGACGACCTGGCCACCCTCACTGTGATCGACTACTCGCGACCGTCCACCCAAAGGCGGCTGTGGGTGTTCGACCTGAAGTCGCGCGCGCTGCGCTACGAAGAGCTGGTGGCCCACGGCCGCGGCAGCGGCGAGAACGTGGCGACCTCGTTCTCGAATGTTCCCGAGAGCCACCAGTCGAGCCTGGGCCTCTTCCGCACCGAAGACAGCTACGTTGGCCGGAACGGCTACTCCCTGCGCTTGCGGGGCCTCGACGCCGGCTTCAACGATCATGCCTACGATCGGGCCATCGTCATGCACGGCGCGCCCTACGTGAGCGATGATTTCGCGCGCGCCCAAGGCCGGCTGGGGCGCAGCCATGGGTGCCCCGCGCTACGCGAGGGGATTGCCCGCGAGGTCATCGACACTGTCAAGGGCAGCGGACTTGTGTTCGCCTACTATCCCGACCCCGCCTGGCTCACCACGTCGAAGTACCTCGCCGACTGCGAGACAACGCAGTTCGCCTCGTCCGGCCTGTAACCTCTCGCCCCGACCCGGGTATTCCGGTGTGACGAAACGCCCAGCCGAACGGGTGGCGCGCTCGGTCCGTCTAAAGGCCTGAGTCATCGTCCATTGGAGGCAGATTGACCAAGCGACCCGGCCTGGCGGCCCTCTTCGCATTCGCCGTGATGGCGTGGGCCCCCGGCGCGGCCGTCGCCCAGACGCCCGGTGCCCCACAGACCGCCGCGCAACAGACCCTCGCCGTGGCGCCCGGCAAGCCGCACGACCTCCAGGCCAAGCGGGTGATGACGCCTCCGAAGCTGGATGGCGTGCTCGACGACGAAGCGTGGACGGCCGGGCCCGAGGTGCTGGATCCCTGGATGTCCTACAACCCGCTGCGCGGGCAGCAGGAACTGCTGCAGACGCAGGTCTGGATCGCGTACGACGACAAGGCGCTCTACTTCGCATTCAGGTGCCTCGATCCGGAGCCCGACAAGATTCGCACCACGATCAGCCGGCGCGACAACGTGTGGAACGACGACTGGGTGGGCGTGAGCCTCGATTCGAGCCGCGCGGGCCAGATGGCGTACCACATGTTCATCAACCCGAGCGGTATCCAGATGGATGCGCTCCAGACGCGCAACGAGGATACGGCGGTGGATTGGACGTGGCAGAGTTCCGGCCGCGTCGACGCGCAGGGTTACACCGTCGAGATACGGGTGCCGCTGCAGAGCATCCGGTTCCGCGGCGGGTCGGACGTCCGCATGGGCGCGCTGTTCTTCCGACGCAGCAGCCGCCACGGCATGTCGTGGTCGTGGCCCGGGATGGGGGATGGCGAGTGGGTGTTCGAGAACCACGCGCAGGTTGCCTTTGGAGAACTGCATCAGCCCCTGCTGCTCGAAGTCATCCCGAGCGCCACGGTATCGCGCAACGAGGCGCGTCCGGTGGGGCAGGCCAGCTGGCAGAGCCCGCAATCGAAACCTGACTTCGGCGCCAGCGTGAAGTACGGCATCACGTCCACGATGACGCTCGACGCGACCATCAACCCGGACTTCAGCCAGGTCGAGAGCGACGCCTTCGAGGTGGAGGTGAACAACCGCTTCCCGATCTTCTTCAGCGAGAAGCGGCCGTTCTTCATGGAAGGGTTCGGCCTGTTCAACCTGGCCGGCACCGGCGGCGACTCCACCATGCGGACCGCGGTGCACACACGCCGTATCGTCGATCCTTCGGCGGGCGTCAAGCTCACGGGGACGACCGGCAAGTACACGTTCGGCACGCTGGTCGCGCCCGACGCGTCGGTGGGGCCCGATGCGCACAAGTTTTACAACGTCGGCCGCGCGGTACGGAACTTCGGCGACGCGCAGTACGTGGGCGCGCTCGTGACCGACACCGAGTTTGGTGCCGATCACAATCGGGTGGTGGCCGCGGACATCTCGCTGCGGCACGGGGCGAACTTCCGCTGGAACGGCAGTCTCATCGCGACGCAGTCCTCCACGGCGGCGGGCGTGAAGTCCGACGGGTTCGGAGGGCAAGGGTCGTACTCGTACGACACGCGGCGCTACAACGTCGCCGGCCAGGTGGAGCACTTCGACCCTGGATTCCGGATGGACACCGCCTTCGTGCAGCGCGTGGCCATCACGCGCGCCTGGCAATACCAGGCGCTCAGCTTCTATCCAAAGGGGCGCTTCGGGTGGATCCGGCGCGTCAACCCCTTCATCTGGATGGTGGGCGCCGAAGACAGGACGCAAGGGGGCGACGAGTTCTTCTTCATCCCCGCGCTGCGGTTCAACTTCACCCGCTCCGGGTATCTGCGCGTGGACAAGGGGATGGGGCACGAGACGTTCGCGCACCAGCGGTTCACCACCGGCCGCGTGCTGGTGGACGGCGGCGCGCAGTGGACCAAGTGGCTCAATCTCGCCGGCACGTTCAATCGCGGCCCGGCGGTCTTCTACGATCCCGTCAGCCCGTTCCAGGGGCGCCAGCGCGTGCTGGGCGCGCGCATCGGGCTGCAGCCGAGCACGCGGCTCAACAATCAGATCAACTACACATTCGTCCACTTCGAGCGCGAGTCGACCGGCGACACGGTCTACGACGTGCACGTCATCAACCTGCGCAACACCTATCAATTCAACAAGCAGTTCCTGCTGCGCGCCATCACGCAGTACGACAGCTCGCGCCGCCGCGTCCTCGGCGACTTCCTGGCGTCGTACGAGCTGTCGCCCGGCACCGTCGTGCACGCCGGCTACGGTTCGCTCTGGGAGCGGCTCGAATACAACCCCTATCAGCCGACGGCGCGCGCGTTCTTCTTCAAGGCGTCGTACTTGGCGCGCTTCTAAGGCGCCGCGTCAGCTTTCCTTCGGCGGGACGAACTTCTTGCGGATGCGCTTCGGACGCCCGTGCGCCTGACCGATCTTGTTCACGTCGCCGGCCGCGGCGGGCACGATGGGCGACCGGCCTTCGCCGGCCGGAATCTCGGGGCCGCGAATCTGCTGCTCAGGCAGATTGTCCTTCCGGTACGGCGCGTCCTCCTTCAAGCCGATCTCGAGCTTGTCTTTCCAGGTCATGGTGAGTCCTCCAGCCTCTAGCCTTTGGCCTCTAGCAAGAGCTCTTGTGGACAAGGCCAGCGGCAAAAGGCTGAAGGCAAGACCTGCACGACCAGTGCCACGTGGGATAATGCGAGTTTGCACATGGCACACACGATTGAACTGGGGCTCGACACGTTCGGCGATGTCACCGCGGGGCCGGATGGTCAGCCGTTGTCGCAGGCAGAATCCATTCGCAACCTCGTCCTTCAAGGGGAGCTAGCCGATCAGGTTGGCCTCGCGTTCATCGGCGTGGGCGAGCATCACCGGCCCGACTTCTCGGTGTCGGCGCCTGAGGTGGTGCTGGCGGCTATCGCCGCCAGGACCACGCGCATCCATCTCGGCTCGGCGGTCACCGTCCTGAGCTCCGACGATCCGGTGCGCGTGTTCGAGCGCTTCTCGACGCTCAATGCGCTGTCGAGCGGCCGCGCCGAAGTGATCGTGGGCCGCGGCTCGTTCACCGAGTCGTTTCCGCTCTTCGGCTACGACCTCGCCAACTACGAGGAGCTGTTCGAAGAGAACCTCAGTCTCTTTGCCGAGCTGCTCAAGCAGCAGCCGGTCACCTGGAAGGCCCGCCTCCGCGCGCCGCTCACCAACCAGCTCGTGTACCCGGCCAGCGAGCGGCCGCTCTACACGTGGGTGGGCGTGGGCGGCAGCCCCGAGTCGGTGGTGCGCGCGGCGTTCTACGGCCTGCCGATGATGCTCGCGATCATCGGCGGCAGCCCGGCGCGCTTCGCGCCGTACTCGCAGCTCTATCGGGAGCGTCTGGAGAAATTCGGCAAGCCGCTGCAGCCGATCGGCGCCCACTCGCCCGGGCACGTGGCCGAGACCGACGAGCAGGCCAAGGACCAGCTGTGGCCGCACTACGCCGGCCTGATGAACCGCATCGGGCGCGAGCGCGGCTGGCCGCCCATCGGGCGCGATCACTTCGAGCGCGAGGCCAGCGAAGGCGCGCTGTTCGTCGGATCGCCGCACACGGTGGCCGCCAAGATCGTGCGCACCGTCAAAGCGCTCGGGCTGTCGCGATTCGATCTGAAATACAGCAACGGCACGCTGCCGCACGACCTGATGATGAAGAGCATCGAGTTGTACGGCACGAAGGTTGTGCCGCTCGTTCGCGATCAGCTCGACTAGGGCGGGTGGGGTTGCCGTGAGGCTGTTGCGCTGGGTCGGAGTCGTGCTTCTGGTCGGCGTTGTCGCCCTCGGCGGCTTCGTCTGGTGGAACCTCCACGACCGCAACCCCGGCTCCGAGTTCGACGTGGTGGTGCGGTCCACACCGTCGGTGCCGGCGCGGCTCAGGGCCGGCTTCGGACGTCGCGTCATCAACCCGGACATGTCGAAGCCGGTCTGGGTGGCGGGGTTCGCGCACAACCGCGCGGCCACGAAAATCCACGACGATCTCAAGGCGGTCGCGGCGGTCATCGACGACGGCGAGCACCGCATCGGCGTGGTGGCGCTCGACGCCATCGGGTTCTTCCAGGACGAGGTGGTGGCGGTGCGGCGCAGCGTGCCGTCGTCGGCGCGCCTCGATTACGTGGTCGTCGCCTCCACGCATAACCATTCGGCACCGGATCTCATGGGTATCTGGGGGCCGAGCGACTTCCGCAGCGGCATCGATCCGGCCTACCGCCGCGCGGTCGTGGCGGGCGCGGCCGGTGCGCTCATGGACGCGGTGGACGCGCTCGCGCCGGCGGCCGTGTCCCATGTCGAAGTGCCGCTGGAAGCGCCGGGGCTGGTGGCCGACTCGCGCAATCCGCAGGTGTTCGACAACACGATGCGGCTGATGGTGTTCACCGCGCCCGATGGCCGGACGATCGGATCGATTGTCAACTGGGCCAATCATCCCGAGACACCGTGGGCGGACAACACCGAGCTGACCGCGGACTTTCCGGGCTATCTGCGCGACGCGCTCGAATCGGGTGTCACGGTGGACGGCCGTCAGGCCGAGGCCGGGCTCGGCGGCATTCATGTCTACGTGAACGGGGCGATCGGCGGCCTGATGACGACGAACCCCGCGACGACCGTCGTCGACCCTTACACGCAGCAGCCGCATGCGGCGCCGTCGCACGACAAGGCGCGCGCGGTAGGCCGTCGTCTGGCGCAGGCCGCGCTGCACGCGGTCCGCGGCGGTGCCGCGGTGCCACAGAACGAGCCGCGCATCGCGTTTGCCGCCCGCACCATCGAGCTGAAGATCGACAACCCGCTCTTCAGCCTGGCCGCGGCGCTGGGGCTCTTCGGCCGGGGCCAGCCGCGCTTCAACTGGATTCGCAGCGAGGTCGCGGTGGTGACGTTCGGCGACGCCAGCGTGACGTGCGTGCCGGGGGAACTCTATCCGGAAATCGCCAACGGCGGCATCGAGCATCCGCCGGGCGCCGACTTCGACCTCGGCCCGGTGGAAGTGCCCGCGCTGCGCGAGCTGATGCCCGGCCGCGTCAAATTCCTGATCGGGCTGGCCAATGACGAAGTGGGCTACATCATCCCGAAATCCGAATGGGACAACGAGGCGCCCTGGCTCTACGGCAGCGCCGAGCGGCACTACGGGGAAATCAACTCGCTCGGGCCCGAAACCGGGCCGCAAATCTACGCGGCGCTGAAAGCGCTCGCCGCTTCGCTCAGCGAACGGCAAGAACCCCCGCCCGCCCGGAGGGCGGGCAATTAAACACTGCGCGCGCGAGGTGGAGCCTCCGGCTCCTTGCGCCAGGCGGAACCTCGCGCACTGACCTACAATATCGGCGCGCGGCGTCCCGGGACGGGCGCCGAAGGGGAGAACAACCATGATTCGACGGGTACTTCTGGGCGTCGTGCTGGCAGGATGCGCCGTGCCGGTGATCAGCGCGCATCACGGCATCGGCTCGTTCGATTTGTCCAAGCAGGTGACGTTCACGGGCAAGCTGACGCGCATCGAGCTCGTCAACCCGCATTCCTGGCTGTATTTCGAGGTCACCGAGCCCGACGGCAAGGTGTCGAAGCACCGCTGCGAGATGCGCTCGGCGCACACGCTGCGTCGCTCCGGCTGGGGCAAAGACCTGTTTCCGATCGGCTCGACGATCACGCTCGAGGCCGCGCCGGATCGCGACGATCCCGCGTCGTGCTACCTGAACACGATTCGCTTCGCCAACGGGTCGCGCATGGACCGCTACGGCCAGTACGTCAAGGCCCCCGCCGGCGGCGTGACCGAAGTGCGCGGCGTGATCGCGTCGGCGAACCTCGAGAAGGCGAAGTCGCGGCCGGCGAAGCGGCCGTCGGGTGAGCCGAACATCACCGGCGACTGGGCGCCCGAGCAGGTGGTGATGGCGGATCCGCAGGGCAGGGGCGGCGGCCTCGTCCCGCTGAGCACCGTCGCGACGGCCAAGCCGGGCGAACGCGGCGGCGGCGCCGCGCGCCGCGGTGGCGGTCCGCCGGCCGGGCCGCGTCTCTACGGCGGCACCGAGCTCACGCCGGAAGGGGAGAAGGCGGCCGCGGCGTTCAAGCGCGAGGACAACCCGCGTTTCAGCTGCCTGACGACGAGCATCCTGTTCGACTGGACGTTCGACGGTCCGGTGAATCGCATCACCCAGAACAAGGACACGATCGTCATCGAATACGGTCAGTTGAACTTGAAGCGCACCGTCTACATGAACCAGAAGACGCATCCAGCGAACGTGAAGGGCACGCGTGCTGGTCATTCGATCGGCCGCTGGGAGGGCGACACGCTGGTGGTGGACACGGTGGGCTTCCTGCCCGGCGTACTCAACGCGCCGGTCCGTCATAGCGACAAGCTGCACGTCGTCGAGCGGTTCACGCTGGATCCGGCCGCGAACACGATTACCCGCACGTACACGGCGACCGACCCTGTCTATCTGAAGGGGGAATACACCGGGCGCGACGTCATCGGCATTGCCGACCAGCCGTACGCGAAGGACGACTGCAAGGAGCAGGGCTTCATCAACTACTCGAAGCAGGTTCAGCGCTGAACCGGAACGGGCTAGCCGAAATTGGGCCGCGCGAAAATCGGCGGCCGGGCGGACTAGCCCGCAGCCGCGCCGCCCGGCGCGGCGGCAAAACCG
>DASRPM010000263.1:0-12054 GCA_035646375.1 Vicinamibacterales bacterium | reverse complement strand
GGCTGGTGGATCCGCGACGTAGGCGGGCAGCGCGCCTACTACGCCTGGGGATTTGGCGGACAGTACGTCTTCGTCGTGCCCGCTCTCGACCTGGTCGTCGTGACGACCTCTGCGTCAACAGTGGCCGAGGATCGGCGGAGTCACCGGCGGAACGTGTTCGATCTCGTCGAGCAGCTGATCGTCGAGCCGCCTTCGTAGGGGCAGGTCAGTAGTTCCGCCTGAGATCCAGGCCCGAGTACAGGCTCGCCACCTGGTCTCCATAGCCGTTGAAGGGCAGCGTCTTCATCGTCTTGAACATCGAGGGGAGCCGCGCTTCGACCGCCTGGCTGTATCTGGGGTGAGCGACCGCCGGGTTGACGTTGGCGTAGAAGCCGTACGCCTGCGGCCAGTTGAGCTGCCACGACGTAACCGGCTGCTTCGCGAGGAAGCGGACCTTCACGATCGATTTGATCCCCTTGAATCCGTACTTCCAGGGCACGACCAGGCGAAGCGGCGCCCCGTTCTGACCTGGCAGCACCTCGCCGTACAGGCCGACGGCCAGGATCGTCAACGGGTGCATCGCTTCGTCCATGCGCAGCCCCTCGACGTACGGCCACTCGAGCACGTCGCTCTCCTGCCCCGGCATCTGACGGCGGTCGAGCAGCGTCGTGAACTCGACGAAGGCGGCTTTCGACGTCGGCTCGCAGCGCTTGATGAGCGAGGCGAGCGGAAACCCCACCCACGGGATCACCATCGACCAGCCTTCGACACACCGGAGACGGTAGACGCGATCCTCGAGCGTCTGCCCCTTGAGCACGTCTTCCAGGGTGATGGCGCCGCGCTTCGCGCACTCGCCTTCAATCTGGATGGTCCACGGCTCCCGCGGTTTGAAGCCGCGCGCGTTGAGCGCGGGGTCGCTCTTGCCCGTGCCGAACTCGTAGAAATTGTTGTACGTGGTCGCGTGTTCCCACGTGTTGGGCACGTCGCTCCCGCTGAGCGGACTCTTCACCGTCGCCAGCTTGCGGCCGTGAGGCGCGGGCCGCTGTGCGTGCAGCTCGGGATTCACGACGGCCGACGCACCCGCGGCCGCCAGAGCCGACGCGATGAAGGCGCGGCGATTCAGGTAGAAGCGCTTGTCGGTGATGTCGGAGCTTGGGATCTCAGCCACGGAATCGTACCTCCGCATTCATGCGAACCTTCACGGGCACGCCGCCCTTCATGGCCGGTGTGAAGCGCCACTGTCCGAAATGACGAACGGCGCGCTCGTCCGCCTCTGGCGTGAGCGAACGAAGGATCCTGACGATCCGGGGCGAGCCGTCCTGCTGCAGTACGACGTCGAGCACGACCAGGCCGGGCGTGTCGAGGCCGCGCAGAGGGACCCGAGACATGCTGACGACGCGCGGGGGCGTGACGCCCGGGCCGACGAGCGTGGCCATGTCGTTGGCGATCAGCTCGTTGACGCCTTCGCTGCGAAGGTTGAACTCGATGTCCACCTCGGCGTCCATGGCGGCGGGCGTTCCGTTGCGCCGGCCCGGACGGAAGTGCCATTGGCGCAGGGCCACGAGCGCGTTCTGATCCAGACCGAACCCGAGGCGCCTCAGCACACGGGCGGCCGACACCTGGCCGTCCTCGCCGACGCGAACCCCGATCGTGACGACCCCCTCGACGCCGCGGCGGCGCGCTTCATCGCTGTACAGCGGCGGCGTGGTGTACTCCTCGATCTCCGGAAGCCTCACGAGACCACTCGCCTGCGCGCCCTGACTGCCCCGCACCATCGGAGCCGCCGGCTCAGGCCCCGGCGGTATGAACGTCTGGATCGCGTCAGGAAGGGCCGCGGTCCGGACGTCCACGTCCATGGCGCCGCCAGTCGTGAGCGCCGCAAGCGGCAGCACGACGGCGAGGCTGATGGCCGCGGTGAGGATCGCGAGCCGGCGAGACACGCGCGAACGGTTCGCGCCTGACTGCAGGAGCGCGGCGATCCGGCGTTCGAGATGTTTCGCCCGGGCCATCGCCACTGCCGTGCGCGACAGGACGTCGGCACGACAGGCACGCACGATCTCCACCATGTCCGCGGCGTACTGGCTTGCCTCGAGCCCGGCGCCAAGCGCCTCGTCATCGGCCGCCAGTTCGGTTTCCCGGCCGAGCGCCCGCTCGGCCGACCAGAACAACGGGTGGAACCAGTACACGGCGCACGCCAGCTGCGCGACGAGGTGCACCAGCCAGTCGGCCCGTGCGACGTGGCCGAGCTCGTGCGCCAGAACGGCGCGAAGGCGCTCGGTGGGCCAGTCGAGCGCCGATGCGGGCAGCATGATGCGTGGACGGCGCACCCCCCACGTCATCGGCATGACCGCGTGCCGGCTCACGAAGAGTGCTGGCGTGCGGGAGAGACCAAGCTGCCGTGCAGACGCCCGGCACAGCGCCGTGCAGCGCCCGTCGACGAGCGGATCCGCATCTCGCACGAGAAGCACCAGCCGCGCAACATCGCGGGCGAGCAGGAGCAGTGCGACGCAGGTGCCGGTGAGCCACACGGGCATCAGCCATCGGGCAGCGTCCCACGAAGCGGCCTCGACACCGGTCGCTCTGACGATCACGTCGGCGCCCTGTGGCGGCGCCCAGGAGGTCCACACCGCGAGCGCCGGCGGCAGCGAATCACCAAGGCGGGCGGCCCACTCCGGCTCCCATCGGGGGAGCAGAAGGCCCAGAAGCGGCAGCGTCGCGGCGGTCGCCAGGCTGACTGCCCACAGCAGATGCCGCTCGGCGGCGGACCGCGAACGGAGGCGCGGAACGATGACGTGCGCGGCGAGAAGGACGGCCGTCGCGCCGATCACCTGCGTTTGCCTTCGCGCCTGGCGCGCTCGATGAGTTGTGCGATTCGATCGAGCTCCTCGTCCGAGAGCCGGTCGCCATCGCGGCCGACGAGAGCCTCGACCACTTTTTCCGGCGAACCCTCGAAGAACGTCTCGACCAGATGCTTCACCGCGGAGCGCCGGACCTTCTGCGGCGATTCCGCCGGCAGGTACACGTATCGAAGCTGCTCCTCTTCGTGCCGTACGTGCCCCTTGTCCTCGAGCACGCGAAGCTGGGCGCGGACGGTCGAATACGCCGGGTTTCCAGACAACGCCGTCATCACGTCGGTGACGGAGGCACGGCCGAGTCGATGGACGATGTCCATGATTTCGCGCTCGCGGCGGCTCGGGGCGGCCGGCTTCGGCATTGCCTAATTTTATAGCACATTGCTAGGAACGTACACAAGGAAGGCTTTGGGCTCTGGGCTTTGGGCTCTAGGCGTGGAGGGCTATGGGCTTTTGTAGAGGGCGGTCTTCAGACCGCCTCAGGGATCTTGCTTGGCTTCTTCCACGACGGGTCGGCCATATTGCGCGGCTCGACGCGGATTTGCAGTTGGTCTACCGCGTCGCGGCGTCCGGTGCCGCCAAGCGGCGTTACGATCGCGCATGGCCCACGCCGCCTGGCCCGCGCTCGTCCTCGCCTGTGGCAGTGCGGTTGCCGCGGTCGCTCACGGCCAATCGGCTGAACCGATTCCCCCAGACACGGTGATCACGCTTGAACGGGTCGAGTGCCCAGCCGCCTGCCCCATCTACAGCATCTCCGTAGACGCGCGTGGAAACATCGTTTACGACGGGAAGCAGTTCGTCCGCGTCGAAGGCGAACAGACGGATCGCGTTCCGCAGGCCGCCGTTCGTGAGCTGCTCGACATTGCTGCCCGGATCGGGTTCTTCGACTTTCGCGACAGCTACGTCTCCATCCAGCTTCCTGACGGAACCTCTCGAATTCAGACTGACAACCGGCGCTCGTTCATCACCGTCCGCGCGAACGGCCGGTCCAAGCGCATCGAGGACTACTACGGCACGCCCGAACCGTTGAAACAGCTCGAGGACCGAATCGATGTCCTGACTCGAACACGGCGGTGGACATTCCTCGATGAAGCGATGCTGCGCCGTCTTCGTCGGGATGGATGGACGCCGTCGTCCGCCGAGCTGGCGGTACTGCTGGATCGCGCGGTGCAGTGGGACGAGGCCGCCATCCTGGAAGGCTTGCTCGCATTCGGGGCGGATCCGAATCTGCCTGCCGAGCACATGGGACGGCCGTTGTTGGCGGTGCGATCGGAGTCGGCGACACGGGCGATGCTCGCCGCCGGCGCCGACCCGTTCGTCACCAGCGACGAGGGCGTCACCATGCTCCACATCGCCGCGTACCTCGAGCCTGGCGTCACGGCGGCGCTGGTGCGTGCGGGTCTGCCACTCGAGAGCAGCAACAATTACGGCTGGACGCCACTGATGACGGCGGCCCACGCCGGCAATGCGCGGGTCGTCGAGCGGTTGCTGGGGGCCGGCGCCAACCCCGCGTCCAGGAACAGCGAAGGGCTGTCCGTGCTGCAGGTCGCGCGAAACCTGCGCGATGCCGACCACGAGCCGCATCATCCAGCCGAGCGGTTTCGCCGCGATCGGGACCGTGTCGTCACGCTCCTCGAAGCGGCACTGGCGCAGCGGGCACGTTGATGCGCCAGGCGGGTCTAAAGACCCGCAACTACGTAGGTCAAGGAGGAAATCCGATCGACAGCTTCACGGCGGCGTACTCCGGATGCACGGAACCGTCGGCGGCCCGGATGACGAGCGCCGGCTCGACCCAGGTCTGGGTTCGCATCCGCTCCGGCAGGTCGCCGGCTGGGACCATCGCGAACAGCGTGATGAGCGGCGGCTCGCCTTCCTTGAACACCACCGGCCGCCGCCGCACGATGGTCAGTCCAGCCTCACGCGCGGCCACCTCGACGCGCTGGCGCTGTTCCTCGGGAAACACGCACGCAAAGAGACCGCCCGGCGTCAGGTGTGCCGACGCGACCGCGCAGTAGTCGCGGATGTCCCCGCGCAGCTCGAACCGGCACGCCACCTTCTGCGGATGGTCGCCCTCGACGCCGCTCCCGGGCGGAAAGTACGGCGGGCTGCCGAGCACGAGGTCGAACCGCTCTTCCGCGCCAAGCAGGAAGCCCTCGCGGAAGTCTCCATGACGGATCTCGTAGCGCTCGGCGAGGCCGTTGTACGCGGCCGACTTCCGGGCCAGCCGGACGCTCTCCTCCTGCGCCTCGACGGTCACGCAGAACGCTCCGGGCAGTCGCCACGCCGCGATCATTCCCACCGAGCCGATCCCCGCTCCGAGATCGAGCACGCGCGCCGCCGACGGCGCCCACGACGTGCCGTACCACGCGGTGAGCACGTCGTCGGTCGAGAAGCGATGGCCGTCCCTGAGCTGAAAGATGCGGAAGTGGCCGCTGATGGCGTCGAGCGATTCGTCGTCGGGGACCTCGGGCGGCTGCTCGGCGCCGGGCGGCACCGGCCCGGGCTTCGCCCACTGTTTGAAGAACGGATCGATCACTCGTAGGAGGAGCCGGGGTGCACCAGCTTCAGAACCGTGGTGAAGATCGGGTCGGTGAGATACGGAAAGACCCGCCACGCGACGAGCAGGCCGATGAGCGAAAAGGCGCCGTTGCTCTGCAGCTCCCGCAGGCGGCGGCCGAGGTCCTCGGGCAGGAAGATGCTGAACACCGAGCCGCCGTCGAGCGGCGGCAGCGGCAGCAGGTTGAAGGTGCCGAGGAGCACGTTGAGCATCAGCAGCACCGACAGCATGGTGGCCACGAAGTCGGCGTCGCCGGCCGCGGCCGATGCGATGACACGGCTGAAGTTGGCGCTCGGCGGCGCGGTGAAGATGCCGGCCGCCAGCCCCACCTTGATCAGCACGAACGCAAGGGCGGCAATCATGAAGTTGCCGGCCGGCCCGGCGGCAGCCATGAGGGCCGCGCGTTTGGGATGCCGTTCGGCCCATACGGGGTCGTAGGGCGCGCTCGCCCAGCCCATCGCCCACCCCTGCGTCATCGACGTGAGGAGCGGCACGACCAGCATCCCGATCGGCTCGCGTTTGATGTGCGGAATCGGCGACAGCGATACCTGTCCGCCGTGATACGCCGTGGGGTCGCCCCCCTTCCACGCGACCAGCGCGTGCATCGCTTCGTGAACCGTCGTGGAAAAGAGGAAGGCGACGAACCAGATGAAGCCTGTCGCGATAGCCGGATCCATGTCCTTTTAGCTTACCCGCCCCACCCGCCTTACCCGCCCTCGGGTGGCTCCGAGGGAGCGGGGGTTCTTTGCAGCCGACCAAGGAGCCGCTCCGTGAGCGTGCGCTGTTCGGGCGAAAATTGCGCGACGGCGGCTCTGACGTAGGGCCCGAGCTGCCGGCTTGCGTACGTTGCGTAGCCAACCTGGCGGACCTCGTCGAGCGTCTCCCGATAGTGGTCGAGCAGCGCCTCGCCCACCACGCGCCCCGTGCGGCCGGCACCGGCCACGGCGGACGCCGAGAGCCAGCGCATTCCGTCCGGCACCGAACGAATTGTCGAGAGCGCGAGCGCCGACGACGTCTCGAACACCGAACGGTTCTGTGCCGCCGCCTCGGCGCGCAGGCGATCCCACAGGCCGGTGACCATCTCGGGCGACGGCAGCGACGACGGCTGCAGCTTGCGGGCCTCGTCGCGGATGCCGTTCCATTCGGCCCGCAGCGAGGCGACGTCGAGCGGCGGCGTGTTGATGGCCGACGCCATGCGGCCCGACGTCCTCTCGAGCCCGTCCAGCACCTGGTCCATCGACTCGACCGTGGCATCCGCTTCGATCAGCCCCTGTTTCTTCAGCTCGTCGGCGAGCTGCGGAATCAGGTGGCGGCCCAGCCCGCACAGGTCGGCCATGCCCGCCAGCACCCATACCGGCGAGGCACGAAACGCCACGACGCCCAGCACTTCCACCGCGTTGCCCGCGGTGCGCCGGGCGAGGAAATTGCCGGGCAACTGCGCCTCGGCCGGGTAGGCGCCCTGGGCACCGCCAACCTGCTCGATCAGGAAGCGGAGAGTCGAGTCCACCATGTTGCTATAGAGCTGCCCCTGACGCACGGCGTCGGGCAGCACGAGATCGCCTACCTCGCGCGCAAGGCCGGCGCCGAGCCCCACGGCCGAACGCAGCAGGCGCTCGGGCAGCGTGACGAGATAGTGAGCCACGGCCCGATTCTATTCGTAGCGGAGCGCTTCGATGGGGTCGAGGCGTGACGCCCGCAGCGCGGGCACGAACGAGCTGATGAGCCCAACGAACACCAGAATCGCGGTGCAGATGCCCACCAGCTCGAACGACAAGACCAGGTGGATGTCGCCGGCCCCCGTGGTGTCGTCGAGGATCTCGGACAGGAACGGCCGCGGGCTCGTGAGCCACACGAGGATGTACGACAGCGCCACGCCGAGCGCGCCGCCGGCAAACGTCGTGGTCAGACCTTCGAGCAGGAACTGCGTGAGGATGGCGCTCCGCCGCGCGCCAAGCGCCTTGCGCAGGCCGATCTCGCGCGTGCGCTCGGTCACCGACACGAACATGATGTTCATCACGCCGACGCCGCCGATGGCGAGCGTGAGCACGCCGATGAACGACAGCACCAGCTTCAGGCCGAGCACGATGCCGGCGGTGATCTGCTGCAGCTCGACCGAGCCGAAGATGCGCAGCGCGCGCGGATCGTCGGGATTGAAACGCAGGCGCTTGCCGAACACATCCCTCACCTGATTCGTCGTGCGGCTGCCGAGCGTCGGATCCATCGCCTCGAAGATGAAGGTGTTGAGGTATTCGGTGTTCCACAGCCGCCCGGCGGTCGTGTAGGGGATGAAGACGCTCTCTTTGTCGGGCCGGTTGTAGTTGGAGAGCTGAATCTTCTCCTTCTGGACGCCCACCACGGTGAACGTCATGCCGTTGATGCGGACCGTCTCCCCCACCGCCGGCGAGTTCCCGAACAGCTTGAGCGCCACCTCGCTCCCGAGGAAGACCGAGCGCCGCTGCAGCCGTACGTCCTCGGCGTCGATGAACCGCCCGACGGCAGGCACCTGCGCCCGCATGTGCCCGTAGGCGGGGGCCACGGCGCGCATCAGATATGACGCCTGCTTCATTCGCCACGCCACGGTGCCGTTGTTGAAGAACTCGGGGCTCCAGCTCTTGACGAACGGCAGCTGGCCCGCGGCTTCGGCATCCGCCATTCGCAGCCGGATGCGCTTGCCCGCGCGCTCGCCGCCCGACTGCATGCTGGTCTGGCCGGCGAAGACCACCGATACGCCGTCGCCGAAGGCGCCTTGAAACCCGCGCAGGATCGCCTGGTTGAAGCCCTCGCCGTAGGCCAGCAGCATCACCACGGACACGATGCCCCACGAGATACCGAGCATCGAGAGGCCCGACCGCACCCGGTTGCGCGACAGGCCGATGAAGGCCTCGCGCGCGATCTCGCGCAGCACCTGCATCCCTAGTGACCTTCGTAGCGCAGCGCCTCGACGGGCGGCAGCAGCGCCGCGCGTCGCGCGGGATACGTGGACGTGATCACGCCGATGAGAGTGAGAGACGCCACGGCGGCCAGGCCGGCGGCCGGGGTGATGACCATGCCGGAGAACCGCGTCGGCATCGGCAGCATGTTGACGAGCGAGCACAGCCCCAGGGCCACGCCGAACCCGATCGAGCCGCTCAGCATGGTGAGGATGAAGCCTTCGAGGAAGAACTGCCGCTGCACGTTGCCGGTGGTGGCGCCGAGCGCTTTGCGAACGCCGATCTCGCGGGTCCGCTCGCGCACGGCCACGAGCATGATGTTCATCACGCCGAGGCCGCCGAGCGACAGCGTCACTACTCCCACCACGGTGAAGAACAGCTTCATGTGCTCGATCATCCGTCCGAACATGAGCGTCTGGAGCGTGGTGTCCCACATGGCGATCGCGTTGCGATCGTTGGGGTCGAACCGGTGGCGCGGCGCGAGCACCCGCCGGATCTCGCGCTCGAGCGGCCAGTCGACGTCCTCGATGCGTCCGGTGCGGCCGTTCAGCACATCCGGGAGCTGCGCCAGCACCCACGGCTGCGGCGTGACGATGATGTTCGACACCACGCCGGCCTCGGCGTCGGTGCGCGGAAAGTCGCGCGTCATCGCCGAGAAGGGCACGAACACCTTGTCGTTGTCCGGGCCGCTGTAGTTGCTGTCCTGATCCTTCTTCCGGATCTTGGCGATCACCGTGTAGGGCAGGCCGTTCAGGTAGATGGTCTGTCCCAGGCTGTCGCGCGTGCCGAACAGCTGCGCCGTGGCGTCGGCGCCCACGATGGCGACCCGCAGCGCGTTCTCCTCGTCGGTGAAGCGGAACATGCGGCCGCGCTCGATGTCGATGGTGCGGATGGCCTGGTACTGCGGCTCGATCCCGTGCGTGTTGAGCGCGGCGGAGTTGTAGGCGCTGCGCACGCTCAGGTTGCGCTGCAGCTCGGGGCTGACGACGGCAATCATGCTGGACTCGGTGGCCAGCGCCCTGGCGTCGCCGACGGTGAGCTGAATCGGGCGTCCCGCGCGTTCGCCGCCCGCCTGCATCGAGGTGCGGCCCCCCCAGAGGATGCCCACGTTCTTGCCCAGCTCTTCGAGCACCTGCTGGTTGCCGCGCTGAAAGCCCTCGCCCGTGGCCCCGAGCACGACCACCGAGATGATCCCCCAGAGGATCCCGAACATGGTCAGAAAGCTGCGCAGCTTGTTGGCGCGCAGGTTCTGAAAGACCTGGACGAAGACTTCCCGCATATAGGCGAAGCCTACGCCCCGCCGAAGGCGGGGCAATTAGACACTGTCGCGAGCGGGGCGGAGCCGAAAATGGACATGTGGCGGAGCCTCGCTCGCTAGCCGGGGAGAACGACCTTGTCGCCGGCCTTCACGCCGTCGCGAATCTGCATCTTGGCGCCGTTGCCGACGCCCACGGTGACCGGCACGCGCCGGCGGCCGGTCTTGGAGCCGGGGTCCACCACGTCTACAGACGGCTTCCGCTGCGCGTCGAACAGCACCGCGGCCTCGGGCACCAGCAGCGAGTCCGGGAACTGCTCGAGGACGATTTCGGCGTTGGCCGTCATGTTCGCCTTGAGCTCCTTGCCGGCGTTGTCGATCGACACCTTGACCTCGAACGTCGTGACGTTGTCCTTTTCGACGCCGATCGGCGAGATCTGCGTGACGCGCCCCTCGAACACCTTGTCGGGAAAGCTCTCGGTCGTGATCTTCGCCGACTGTCCCAGCCGCACGCGGCCGATGTCGGCCTCGTCCACCTTGCCGCGGACGAACACCTGCTGGATGTCGCCGAGCGTCATCACCAGCGTGGCGTTGGCGCCGAGATTGAGGATCGACGAGACCGGGCTGCCGATCTCGACGTCGCGCGTCAGGACGGTGGCGCGGATGGGCGCCTTGATCGTGGAGTTGGCCAGCTCCTCGTCGGCGCGCTCGACCGCGGCGCGCGCCTGCGCCACGTTGGCCGTGGCCTCCACCACTTTGGCCTGCGAGATGACCAGCTGTCCCCCGGCGGCGCGCTTGCGGTTCTCGGCGAGCTCGAGGGCGCTCTTGGCGTCGTCGAGCGCCGACTGCGAGACGAGCTTCTGCTCGAAGAGCTGCTCCGCCCGCGTGTTGTTGCGCCGGGCGAACTGCACGTCCGGCGCCTCGGCCTCGATCTCGTTCTTCTTGAGCTGCGCGATGGCGCCTTCACGCGCGGCCTCGGCCGCCTGCAGGTTGGCGCGGGCCTCGCGCAGGCGTGCGGTAAGATTTTCCTTGTCGAGCTCGGC
The DNA here is from genome assembly GCA_035646375.1 of Vicinamibacterales bacterium. GTDB lineage: Bacteria > Acidobacteriota > Vicinamibacteria > Vicinamibacterales > UBA2999 > DASYRM01. Next base: position 1,438 of record DASRPM010000263.1, on the reverse strand, counting down.
GAGCACGCGGCCCGCATCCACGATCTGATCGACCTCGACGAGCAACCGTTCGATGATGCCGTTGGCCTTCGACTTGATTTCCACCTTGGTGATCGGCTCCACCTTGCCGGTGGCGACCACGGAGCGCGTCATGGTGCCGCGCTCCACGACGGCGACCTTCGACGGGTCGATGGCGGGCGCGGCGCCGTTCAGCCCCACGAACCCCCACACGCCGCCGACGAGGACCACGACCAGCGCCGCCAGCAGCGCCCATTTCCTGGATTTCCGCATTCAAGCCCTCATGAATCGACAGCCCAGTTGACGTTCAGTCCCGTGGAAAAGTTGCCGCCCGAGCGTATGTGGATCCTGAGAACGACCACCGAGGGAGAGCCGGAAAAGACGTTCCGTATCCTTCCCGGCGTTCCCCGGACCATCGGCCGATCCACCGGGGCTGACTTCATCCTAGACGCTGCCCTGGTGTCCCGGGTTCACTGCCAGCTCGTCGCCCTCGGGGACGGCGCGCTCGAGGTGCGGGACCTCGAGAGCACAAACGGTACCTACGTCAACGGCAACCGCATCGAAAAGCCCGCCCGGTTGTCGCCGGGCGACAAGGTGCAGGTGGGCCGGGTCGAGCTGGTAGCGTTAAGAGATGACTAGCCTGTAGCTGGTAGCCAGTAGCTCGTAGCCTGTGGCCTTTGGCAAGAGCTTCTCCCGACTACCAGCTACCGGCTACCGGCTACCAGCTAGGAACGGGTTGGTCTGCCGCTCGCGGCCGATGGTCGTATCCGGCCCGTGCCCGGGGTGGACGACGGCATCGTCCCCGAGCGGAAACAGCACACCTGTGATGGATCGCAACAGGACGTCGTAGTCGCCGCCCGGCAGATCGGTGCGTCCGATCGAGCCGGCAAACAGCGTGTCGCCCACGAACAGGTGCGGCGGCCCCGCCTCTCCGGCCCGGGTCACCTTCAGGCACACACCGCCGGGACAGTGCCCTGGAGTATGAAGAACGGACACGGTGTAGTCGCCAAACCCGAGGGGGGAGCCGTCGTAGAAGACGTCGATCGGCGGCTGCGGCCGCACCTTCAGCCCGAACATCCGCCCGTGCTCCACCACCTGCTCGTAGAGAAAGAGGTCGTCTTTGTGGAGGTGCACCGGCACGTCGAGCGCTTCCTTGGCGGCCGCCACGCCCGTTACGTGATCGACGTGCGCGTGCGTGAGCAGGATGCGCTGCACCTGGACGTCGGCCTCGAACGCCGCCGCCAGCAGTTCGTCCACCTCGTCGCCCGGGTCGATGAGCACCCCCTCGCGCGTGCGCTCGCAGCCGAGCACGAAGCCGTTCTTGTAGAAAGGACCCACCGCCCGCACTTCCAGAATCATGCGACTATCCTAAGGCCTAAGGTCCAAGGTCCAAGGCCAACATGATTCTCTGCGTTCTCGACGATCTGCTCTTCTCCGTCAA
>DASRPM010000262.1:0-13068 GCA_035646375.1 Vicinamibacterales bacterium | reverse complement strand
TGTTTCAGACGCTTCATCCGCCGATGCGTGTCGCTGTGATCCGACGGCCTTCGCCGGCCTGAAGTTCCAGCCTCCCGTCGCGCACGCGGCCGCGCCACGTGGTGGGGCCGCTCGAGAGCTCGATCTCCACGCCGCGCAGCGTGCCGGTGACCGGTGTCGCCGTGCCGCCCGTCGTCATGGTGCCGGTGAGCTTTTGATACGTCTGCGTCAGCGTCAGCTCGGCGCCGTCCATCCGCCAGCGCCCGCCGGCCTGCGCCGGGACGATCCACAGGTGCGCTTCGCACCACATCTCGCACGACTCTCCGGCCGACGTGCTGGCGTCCGGCGTCCAGTCGGCGATGAGAAACGTGTTCGAGACGATGCGCGAGCCGGGCGCGAGCGCCAGGAACTTCGGGCGCAGCTGCAGCAGGTTGCTGGGCAGCAGGAACAGTGCCATCACGGTGGCGCGCGAGATGTCGGCCTCGTACATGTCGCCGCGCTCGAACTGCGCGCGGCCCGCCACGCCGGCTTCCTGCGCTCGGCGGCGCGACAGCTCCACCATGTCGGGGTTGTATTCGACGCCCAGCGCGCGGGCTCCGCGCCGGGCGGCGCCGATCACGTTGCGCCCGTCGCCCGACCCGAGGTCGATGACGAAGTCGTCGGGCCCCACTTTGGCCAGGTCGAGCATCTTCTCGACGAGCAGCTCGGGCGTCGGGACCCAGACCACGTCCTTGCCCGGCTGGCCCACTTGGGGCGTGAACGGCTCGCTCTGCTGCGCCGTGACGGCGGCCGTTGAGAGCAGGAGTGTGACGATCGCGAAGAGGGCCCAGGGACGCGCCAGCATGCGCGTATGGTAGCCGAACGCTTGGCTCAAGGCTCACGGCCTGAGCCCTGAGCCGTGAGCCCGCTTTACTGGACCCCGTTGGGGCGTGGGCGCGGCGCGCTGAGCGGCGCCAGGCGCGGCGGCGTGGGCGGCGCCTGGCGCTGCGGCGTGGGCGGCGGCGCCGCCGCCGGCGCCGGTGCGGCCGGGCCTGGCGTGGCGCTGGGCTCGGCTGTCGGCGCGGCGCCGAACGTGGCGGAGATTTCGGCCGGCGCGGCGGCGCCCACTTCGATCACCTGGCGGCGTTCGCCGTGCTGCGGGTGGCGGAATACCACTTCGCGAGTTCCAATCGGCACGTTCACGTCGGCAATCGGCAGCGCGCCGATGCGCTCGCCTTCGACCCACACTTCCGTGCCGGCCGCGCCGCGGACCCGGAGCACGCCGGAGGGGAGCGACACGGTGTGCGTGACCATCTGGCCGGGCTCGAGCGTCAGCGTCAGATCGCCGCGGTAGGCGTAGCGACGGCTCACGAGCTCGAACCGGTGCGCGCCCGGCGGCACGAGCAGCTGCCCGTCGTCGGTCGTGCCGATCCGCTTGCCCTCGAAGTACACGTCGAGCGGGATGCGCGAGAACACGGTGACCATCGCCGGTCCCGACCCGACCGACCCGACGGACCGGGGCGCGGCCGCGGGCTGCGGCGCCGGACGCGCCGCGGCGGTCGCCGCGCGCGGGGCTGCCTTGCGAGGCGCGAGCTCCGCCGTGATTTCCGGGGTCGTGCTCGCGGCCTGCGCCGCCGCGGCCGGCGGGGGCGTGCGGCGCATGGTTGCCGGGCGGCCGAGGACCACCACGCCCGCGACGAGCGCGACGGCCAGCACTCCGACACCAGCGGCCCACGTGCGCCAGCGGCTCGGCGCCGGCGCACCGCCGCCAACCGCCGGCACCCAGCCCGTGGCCACGAAGCTGTCGTCGGCCTCGGCGTCGTGGAACGTCTCGGCCTGACGTGGCACCGGTGGCGGTGTCGCCACCTCGATCCGCGGCGCCGGCGCCGCCTTGGCGGCCTTGGCCGCTTCCTTCAGCTCCGACATCTGCGCGCGCACGTCGGCAAAGTCCGACGCGTGGCGGTGCTCGTTTTCGGTACGGAGGCGCGCGACCTCGCGTTCGAGCTGTGCCTGCGCGTCATGGCGCGCGCGCTCGGTCTCTTCCCGGAGCCGCGCCTCGGCTTCGGCGCGGATACGCACGGCCTCCACCTCGAAGGCGCGCGCCGCGGCTTTTTGCGCCGCCGACTGCACGTCGCGTGCGGCCTGCTCGCGGATCGCCTCGGCCTGTTGCTGCGCCTGCTCCTGCAGCCGGCGTGCGTTCTCGGCCTGCGCGCGGACGTTGGCCAGCTCCTGGCCCAGCCGCGACTCGGTTTCCGCGCGGACGCGCGTGACTTCCTCCTCGAGCATCCGGGACGTGGCCTTTTCGGCGGCCATGCGTGCTTCGAGCATTGCTTCCGCCCGGACCTGCCCCAGCTCGGTGCGGGCGCGTTCCAGCTCGCGACGGAGCTTCTCTTCGGTTTCCGTCTTGACGCGTTCGACCTCGGTGCCGAGCGTCTCGCGTGCCTGCGCCTCGGCCTGGGCGCGGGCGTCGGCCACGGCGGCGTCTCGCCTCTGCGCCGCGTCGGCCTCGAGGCGAACCAGTTCCGCCTGCAGCGATTCCTTCGCGTGCTGTTCGGCCAGCGCGCGAGCCTCGGCCACGGCGGTTTCGCGTTTCAGCGCCGCCTCGGCCTCGAGACGCGCGAATTCCTGCTGCAGCGAATCGTGGGCGGCGTGCTCGGCCTGCGTGCGGGCATCGGCCACCGCGGCCTCGCGCCTCTGCGCGGCCTCGGCATCCTGACGCGCGAGCTCGGCGGACAACGCGGTTCGTGCCGCCTCTTCGGCCTGCGTGCGGGCGTCGGCCACGGCGGCCTCGCGCTTCTGCGCGGCCTCGGTCTCGAGCCGGGTCAGTTCGTTGGCGAGCGCTTCCTTGGCCGATTCGCGCCCGGCCTGTTCGCCCTGGCGCCGCGCTTCGGCTACGGCGGTCTCGCGCTTGGCGGTGGCCTCCTGGGCCAGCCGGATCAACTCGGCTTGCAGCGCGTCCTTCGAGGCTTCCTCGGCCTGTGCGCGCGCTTCGGCCACGGCCGTCTCGCGCCGCGCCTGGGCCTCGGCCTCGATCAGCTTCAACTCGACCGCGAGCGATTCGCGCGCCGCGGCCTCGGCCTGCGCCCGGGCCTCGGCGACTTCTATCTCTCGCTTGGCGGCCGCTTCCTGTTCCAGCTGGGCGAGCTGTGACTGCAGCGATTCGCGGGCCTCGGCTTCGGCCTGCGCCCGCGCGTCGGCCACGGCGGTCTCGCGTCTGGCGGCGGTTTCCTTCTCGAGCCGTTCGAGCTCGCCTTTCAGCGACTCGCGGGCGGCGGCTTCGGCCTGCGCGCGCGCCTCGGCCACGGCCGCGTTTTGCTTGGCTTCGCCTTCCGCCTCCAGGCGGGCGAGCTCGGCGGCGAACGACTCACGCGACGCCTGCTGCATCTGCGCGCGCGCCTCGGCCACCGCCGCTTCACGCTGAGCGGCGGCTTCGGCCTCGACCCGCTGCAGTTCGAGCGCGAGCGCTTCGCGCGCGGCCGTTTCGGCCTGCGCGCGCGCTTCGGCCACTTCGACGTCGCGCCTGGCGGCCGCTTCCTGCTCGAGACGCCCGAGCTCGACCTGCTGCGCCTGCAGTGCCTCGCGCGTGGACTGTTCGGCCTGGGCCCGCGCTTCGGCGACCGCGGCTGCACGCCGCGCGTCGCTGTCGGCTTCGAGCCGCTGGAAGTCCGCGGCCCGCGACTCGCGCGCGGATGCCTCGGCCTGGGCGAGCTCGGCTTTCAGCGCTTCGCGGACGCTGGCTTCGGCCTGGGCGCGGGCTTCCGCGACCGCCGCTTCGCGGCGCGCTTCGCCTTCGGCCTCGAGCCGCCGGAGCTCGTTGGCGAGCGATTCGCGCGCGGCGGCCTCGGCCTGCGCCCGTGCTTCCGCGACTTCGACATCGCGCCTGGCGGCGGCTTCCTGTTCGAGACGATTGAGATCGGCCTGCCGCTCCGCGGCGGCCTGCGCCTTGACCTGGGCGACCTCGGCCGCCATCCGGGCCTTGGCGTGGGCTTCGACCAGCGCGATCTCGGCTTCGTGGACCTCGGGGTCGATCGGACGGTCCTTGGACCAGATCGCGTCCACGTCGAGGTCGTCGGAGGCGTCCACGTCCAGCTCGAGGCTGATGAACCCGTCGTCGTCGTCGGTGTCCGACGCGTCGCGGGCGGGCTCCACCGCCTCCACCTCCATCGACGAGGTGTCCACACCGACACCCAGCTCATTGATGAGGGCGTCGACCTCGATGGCGAGTTCTTCTTCGTCGGCCGCGTGCGGGCCGTCCGGCGGCGGGGCGGGGGATGAGGGTCGTGTCACGTGGTTGTCCAAGGGTATTGCGGGCAAGCGATATGCCACGCGGGCGGCTACCTGCGTGGCGCGCAATCGCTTGCATTGCTTGCAGATATCGGTTTGTCACCTCTTGCCCCGGCTGCGCCGCGGAGGGGGTGTGATCACGATTTCGGTACGTCAGGCGACGGAATCGTGCGCGCCGGGGGCGTGCACGGTCACGCGCTTTTATGAAAGGCGGGACCCGGCGTTACAATGGCGCGCCCAGGATGAAAGTTGCGGAAAGCGAAAACCGGAGAAGCCCCATGGCCGCTCTGAATCGACGCAAGTGGATGTGCACGGGACTGCTGGCGGCTGCCGTGGCACTGCTGCCGGGCCTGGCGGCCGGGCAGGGGCCGCCGGCGCAGTTGAGCGCGCTGGCCCCGGAAAACCTGGCCAAGCCCCGCCCCAAGGCTCCGTTCGACCTGACCGGCAACTGGTTCATCGACAACAGCGGGGGGATTCAGGGGTGGCTGTTCGGGCCGGCGACGATTCCCAAGCTGACGGCGAACGCCCAGAAGCATCGCGACGCCTACGTGAAGGCGATTGCGGAAGGAAAGGTCTACCGCGACGACATCGGCCAGTGCTGGCCGGCCGGCGTGCCGATCATCATGACGCGCGTGTGGCCGATTGCGATGATTCAGCTGCCGACCGCGATCTACATGGTCAGCGAGTTCATGAACAGCCTGCGGACGATTTTCATCGACGGGCGGACGCACACCGACCCCGACATCGTGGTGCGCACGTTCAACGGCGAGTCCGTCGGGCGCTGGGAAGGGGATACGCTGGTCGTCGAGACGAAGAACTTCATCGACGACGAGCACCACTGGGTGGACCAGGGCGTGCCGGCCAGCGGCGAGCTGAAGATCATCGAGCGCATCCGCCTGATCAACGACGGCAAGCAGCTCGAAATCGCGATGACGCTGACGGACCCGAAGAACTGGGAAGGTGAGTGGAAAGGGGTGCGCCGCTGGAACCGGGTGACCGACATCGACGTGCAGGAAGTCGAATGCCGGCCCGATCTCAACGAGCACCTGCAGAGCACGTCGTCGAAGGTCCACGTCCGGTAGGGGATGAGACCACGCGTCCGGCGGAGCAGAGGCCGCCTGTCGCGAAGGAGATGCGATGAAGAAGGTACTGTTGTCGGCCCTGATGGCCGTGGTGCTCGGCGCCCCGGCGCTCGCTCATCATTCGCCGGCCGCGTTCGATCGAACCAAGAAAGTGACCCTGGTGGGGACGGTCAAGGAATTCCGCTGGCAGAACCCGCACACGTGGATCGAGGTCGAGGTCCCGGACGAGAAGGACAAGAGCAAGCAGGTGGTCTGGGGCGTGGAGCTGACGAGCCCCACCTACCTGATTCGCGCCGGCTGGAAGTCCAACATCATCAAGCCGGGCGACAAGGTGTCGGTGGTGGTCAACCCGGTGCGCACCGGCGAGCCCGCGGGCATCTTCGTGTCGCTCACGCTGGCCGATGGCCGCACGCTGTTCGAGCGGCCGGCGCGCCTCGGCACTCCGGAATCGAAATAGGACGCGCAGGGCGGAGCACACCGATGACGAGTTTGATGAGAATCCGCGTGGCCGCGGCAGCGGCCGCGCTGAGCCTTGCTGTGGCCGGCTGTTCGACCGCGCCGTCGCAGCCGGCGGCGCCGGCCTATACCCCCACTGAAGCCGAGATCGAAGCGGAGAAGGCCGGGATCTTGAGCGCGCTGGCCCCCGCGAATCTGAACAAGGCGCGCCCGGCGCCGCCGTTCGACGTCACCAGCAATTGGTTCATCGACGTGAGCCAGAACCCCATGGCGTGGCACTTCGGCCCACCCTATCCCAAGCTCACCGCGGCGGCGCAGAAGGAATTCGACACGTCCAACAAGTACCGGGCGGAGGGCAAGGTCTACAAGGACGACATCGGGCAGTGCTGGCCGGCCGGCCTGCCGCTCATCATGACCCGATACTGGCAGATGGCGATGATCCAGAAGCCCACTGCCATCTACATGATCAGCGGCTTCATGAACAGCGTGCGGATCATCTATCTGGACGGCCGCAAGCACACCGATCTCGACGTGATTGTCCGCACCTGGAATGGCGAGTCGATTGGCACCTGGGAGGGGAACGAGCTGGTGGTGGACACCATCGGCTTCCGCGGCGACCACCACTGGATGGATCAGGACGGCGCCGCCATTCCCGCCGGCGAGAAGCTGCACATCGTCGAGCGATTCCGGATGGTGAACGAGGGCAAGCAGCTCGAAATCGAATACACGATGACCGACCCCGACAACTGGGAAGGCGAGTGGAAGAGCACCAAGCGGTTCAACCGCGTGGTGGACGCGGACATCCAGGAAGTGTCGTGCCTCCCGGACTTGAACGAGCACCTGCAGAGCACGACGTCGAAGACGCAGGTTTTTCAGTAGGTGGTGACCATGGTCAGGCTCCGGACGTCGGCGTGTGCCGCGCTGGCCGGCGCGTGTCTGCTGCTGGCGGCGATTCCCGCCGCAGCGCAGGTGAACTTCTCGGGTGAGTGGAGCGGCCGCTACCACGAAGACCAGCCGGATCGCGTGCCCGGCGAGGAGCCGGGCGACTTCAGCGGCATCCCGGTGAACGACGCCGCCCGCCTGTTCGGCGACAGCTACGACGTCGGGCGCCACTCGGTGCTCGAGGAGCAGTGCGCGCCCTACACGCTGCCCTACATGTTCTTCGGCCCCAACCAGTTCCGCATCTGGCAGGACGTGCATCCGGACACGCAGGAGCTCATCGCCATCCAGATGTACATGGGCACCTACCAGCAGCGCCGCACCATCTGGATGGACGGGCGTCCGCACCCGCCCGAGTACGCGCCGCACACGTTCATGGGCTTCTCGACCGGCGAGTGGAACGGCGACACGCTGACCATCACCACGACGCACATCAAGCAGGGCTACTTCCGCCGCAGCGGTGTGCCCGCCAGCGATCGCACCACCGTGGTGGAGCACTGGATGAAGCACGGCAATCTGCTGTCGCAGGTGACGATTGCCACCGACCCGGTGTACCTCACCGAACCGTACATCCGCAGCCAGGAGTTCGTGCAGATGGAGCGCGGGAACACCAACTGGCTCTACAACTGCGAGTACGCGATGGAAGTGCCGCGCGACAAGAACACCGTGCCGCACTACCTCCCCGGCAGGAACCCGTGGTCCGGCGAGTTCGAGGGCCGGCACGCGATGCCGCGCGAGGGCGTGCGTGGCGGCGCCGAGTCACTCCTGCCCGAGTGGAAGCCGGGCGCCGCGGCGGCGCGCCCGAACCCGGCGAAGAACGGCGGCTTCTCGCCGACGGTGCAGCCGGCGCCGGTGCCAGCCGGCGACGTGCGCGCCGTGAAGGTGCAGGGCAACGTCTACATGATCGTTGGCGCCGGCGCGAATATCGCGGCGCAGGTGGGCGACGACGGCATCGTCGTGGTCGATACCGGCGCGGCGGGGCAAAGCGAGAAGGTGATTGCCGCGATCAAGGGGCTGGCGCCCGGCAAGGAGATCCGCTGGATCATCAACACCGGGCCCACGGCCGACCATGTCGGCAACAACGAGCAGGTGTCGAAGGCCGGGCGCACCGTCAACGGCAACCAGGCGGCCGTGGTGGCGCACGAGAACGCCAACGAGCGGATGATTCAGCGTGGCGTGGCCGATGCCGCGCGGCCGTACAACACCTACTTCGAGCCGTCACGCGACTTCCCGTTCAACGGCGAGCCGGTGGTGCTGTATCACGACGAGTCGTCCGTCCACGACGCCGGCACCGTGGTGTTCTTCCGCCGCTCGGACGTGATTGCAACCGGCGACCTCTTCCGCACCGACAGCTTCCCGGTGATCGATGTCGCCATGGGCGGCAGCATCGACGGGACGATCGCCGCGGTCAACCGGCTGCTCGATCTGACGGTGCCGAGCAAGATGCTGCAGGAGGGCGGCACCTACGTGATTCCCGGCCACGGCCGCATCAGCGACGAGCACGAGGTGGTGTGGTATCGCGACATGCTGGTGATCATCCGCGACCGCGTCAAGGACATGGTGGCGCGCAAGATGACGCTGGATCAGGTCAAGGCGGCACGGCCCGCGCTCGACTACGAAGGGCGCTACGGCTCCGACACCGGCGCGTGGACCACGGCGATGTTCGTCGAGGCGATCTACAAGGACCTCACCCGATGAGCCGTGGTCTCGTGGCCGCGCTCGCCGTCGCGGGCGCGTTCGTGTTCGCCTGGTCCGGCCTGTCGGCGCAGCGCGGCGCACCGCCGGGGCCGCCGCTCACGCCGCGGCAGGCGGCGCCGATCGATCTCACCGGCACCTGGGTGTCGGTGGTGACCGAGGACTGGCGCTGGCGCATGGTCACGCCGCCGAAGGGCGACGTGGCGAGCATCCCGGTGAACGGGGAAGGCCGCAAGGCGGCACAGGCGTGGAACGCCGAGGCCGACAACGCCGCCGGCAACCAGTGCAAGGCCTTCGGGGTCGGCGGCATCATGCGGCAGCCGGGGCGCCTGCGCATCTCGTGGCAGGACCCCGCCACGCTCAAGCTCGAATTCGACGCCGGCACGCAGACCCGGTTGTTGACCTTCGATCGCGCCGTGCAGCCCGGCGCGGAGAAGACCTGGCAGGGGTTCTCGCGCGCCGAATGGGAAGGGCCGGGCATCGGCCGCGGTCCCGAAGCGCCGCCCGGGCCCGGGGCGGGCCCCGCCGGTCCGCCCGTGCCGGGTGGTGGCGGCCAGGGCCTCCGCGGCGGTCCGCCGCCGCGAGGACGCGCGGCGCTCCAGCGCGGCGGGTCGCTCAAAGTGGTGACGACGAATTTCCGCGAAGGCTATCTGCGGAAGAACGGCGTGCCCTACAGCGAGCAGGCCATCATCACCGAGTACATTCATCGTCTGCCGGCGCATCCGAACGGCGACGAGTGGCTGAACGTGGTGACGGTAGTGGAGGACCCGCGCTATCTGGCGCAGCCGTTCTACACCAGCACGAACTTCCGCCGCGAGGCCGACGCCACCCGGTTCGCGCCCTCGCCCTGCAAGACCGACCCGCCGCTGCCCGTTGCGACTGGCAGGGGGGGTAGGGCGGGTGGGGCGGGTAAGTAACCCCCCCTCGCGTTACTTCTTCGGGCCCGGTTGCACCGGCGACGGCTTGGCCTGCGGCACGACCGGCTGGGTCGTCCCATTCGGGTTGGGCTTGACGTCGCCGGCGCGGCGCACGCTGCCCGTGTCGATCGTCTGGCCCTTGTCGTTGATCACCTGGAAGAACAGCTCGTCGCCGGCGATTTCCACCAGCATGAACGCATATGTCTCGTCGTTGCCGTACACCGTCAACGGCGACTTCTGCAGGTCGCCCTTCCGCAGCTTCGCCGAAGAGCCGATGATGAAGTAGGCCACGCCCTTCTGCGGCTTGATCCGCTCGTAGAAGTGCTCGTGACCCATGAACGCGACGTTGACGCCGTGCTTGATGAGCACCGGCTCGATGAGCTCGCGCTGCAAGTCGGCCGAGCCGTGCGTCGCGCCCGACGAGTAGAGCGGATGGTGGAAGAACACGATCTTCCAGTCGGACCCGCTCGCCTCCAGCTCCTTGTCGAGCCACTGCAGCTGCTTCTGATCGACGTAGTTGCTGTCGATGGCGAAGAAGCGCACGCCGTTCTGCGGCTTGAACGTGTAGTACTTCTGGCCGTTCATGTTGAACGCCTTGTACTGCGTCTGGCCGTCGTCGTCGTGGTTGCCGAGCGATGCATAGAACTGAACGCCGCCGTCGAGCAGCGCCTTGTAGGGAATCGAGAACTTCCGCTCGTAGTCGCGCGCTCTCTCCGAGCCGTACAAGTTGTCGCCGGTCATCAGGGCGAACGTGAAGGGAAACCGGCTGCGCCACGCGTGCATCTGGCGGGCAATCGCGATCTGACCCGAGCTGGGCTCGCCGCTGTCGCCGATGACGGCGAACTTGACGGAGCCCTCCTTGTTCGGCAGGCGCAGCTCCTGCGCCACCGCGGCCAGCGGCAGCGTGAGCACGAACGCGAGGATGAATGCGCGGCGCATGGTCCCTCCCCCCGGCTACGTAGTGATCGCGTTCAGGATGTAGTCCACGACCAGATCCGCCTCCATGTCGAGCAGCAGCAGGTGCTGGCCGACGATGCGGTACTCGAGCGGCGCGGGCAGCGTCGGCAGCGACAGCAATACCTTGGCGGGCACCGTGGGCAGCGGCTGGTTCTCCGGGTACTTCGCGTTGACCTTGAACAACACGGTGCCGGCCGCCGGCGCGTCGTCCTTCAGGACCGCCTTGGCGTCGCGACCGTCCTCGCCTTTCAGCTCGGGCGCGAGCAGCCGCCGGAACACCGGGCGCACGTCCGGCGTGAAGATGTCGCCCTGCTTCGCGTCACGGCGTGCAGTCTGCATCTTCGCCGCCAGCCTGGCCTTCACGGCGCTGATCATCGCGGGATCGGCGGTTTCCATCTGCTTCGCGTCGCCCTTGGCGAGACGCTTGTGCAGGTCCGCGTACGCCTTCACGCGGACTTCGAAGTCCAGCAGCGCGGCGGCATGCGGGTTCACCGCGGGATCGGTGCTCGTCTTTCTTTCGCTCTGCTGCAAGGCCGCGTCGGTAGTCGTCGTGTGCTCCGTGGCCGCGGGTGAGGCGGCGCACGACGAGCACAACACGGCGAGCGCGAGCCATCTGCTGACGTTCATGTCATGTCTCCAAGGACCGCCGTTGGGCGGCCCGGTTGACGCTGAAGGCGCACGCCTTCCCAGAGGGTTGAGTTCACGAACTGTGCCACTCGAAACCGCCGCGTTACAGCTGTTTAGCGCAGGCCGCGATCGCACCAGAGGCGGTTCCGACTCGTCCTTCAGGCCGTACGGCCGTGATGGGTCGAGCGGGTATGGCAGAATCGCGCTTCTCCACAAGACAGGTGAGACATGCCCACCCCCTTTGAGAGCGCGCAGCTCAACCTGCAGCTCTTCGACCTCCGGCGCGAGCCCGTGCTGCGCGAAGCGCGCGCGTGGTTCCTGCTCGACTTCCATCCCGAGAGCCTCGCCGAGTTCATCGCCATCGCGACGAGTGAACGCAACGCGTCCGTCCGGATGGTGCTCGGCTACTGGGACATGGCCGCGTCGCTCGTGACGGCGGGCGCCATCGACGGCGACGCGTTCCGCGCGGCGCACGGCGAGATGTTCGGCACGTTCTGCAAGATCGAGCCGTTCCTGGCGGAGATGCGCGCCACGTTCGGCGAGCCCGCGTTCTGCGCGCATTTCGAAACAGTGGTCATGGGGGCGCCCGACGCCGCCGCCATCCTGGCGCGCCGCCGCGACGGTTTGCGCATGGCGGCCGCCGCGCGCCGCAAGAAGACCGAGGCGTGAAGCCTCCCGGCGCTCGCGATGGCATGCTAGGATGCGCGCCATGCCGACGCCCGTCCACGCCACACGTGCGAAGTACGACTGGAAAGCGTGCGGCATCTCCATCGTCGCAGGACTTGCGGCGGCGGTGCCGGCCTCCCTGCTGGTGACGCGCCTCGCCGACTCGACTCTGCTGCTGACGACTGTTATGACGGTCGTCGGTACCGTGGTCAGCCGCTGGGTATATGCGCGCGTGGCCCGGCCTGGCGCGCGACAGCCTGAATACGAGTAGGAGCCGTCAGCGGCAGGGTCGCCACGCGACCGAACCGCCGGGGCCAGCCGCGGGGCAGTCGCTGGCGGCGTCGCCCATCGCCTTGATGAAGGCGGCCATGGGCACCGGCCGTCCATGGACGGGCGCGATAGTGGCGACATCCAAGTTGAGCGCGCGCATCGTCCGGTAGAACGTGGTCATCGCCTGCGTCGGCCGGGCGGGTGGCGGCTCGTGCGTGTCGAACAGGTTGGCCTGCATCACGATCTTTTCCGCCGGCAGATACGCCATGGCCATCCCCTCGGCGTGCTGCAGCGGCTGTACGTAGAACACCTGCAGCAGCCGCGCGCCGTCGGTGATGACGTAGTTCTCGTTGAAGCTCTCGTAGTTGTAGCCTTCGGCCACTTCGGTGGGCGGCCACAGGCTCACCATGTCGGGCAACACCGTCCGCGGACGGTAGTTGAGCACGTCGCGGTTGAGGAACGTGATGTTCTTGCGCTGCGTGACGATGGTGGCCCCGATGTGGAGGTAGGCGCGGATGCCGCCGATGTGGTCGAAGTGCTGATGGGAGTTCACCAGGTAGCGAATCGGCTTGTCCGGCATCTGCTTCGCGATCTGCTCGATGACGGCGAGGCTGCGGGCTTCGCTGGTGGGCGCTTCGAACACGGCCACGAACGTCTTGAACTCGACGGCGATGCTGTTGGCCGGCCCGCCACCCAGCAGGTAGACGCCGTCGGCCAGCGTGTCCACCGTCACCGCGGGTGGCGTCGTCGCGGCACGGCGCACCGCATCGGGCACCGTCACCGCGGGGCCGCAGTTGTTCGGCTCGACGTTCGGGAAGGTACCGCCGAAGGCGTTGTGCCCGGCCGTCACGTTCTCGAAGCCGAAGTTGTCGTCCCACCCCTGGTGCGAGTGCCACGCGATCGGGAACTTCACGGCGCCGAACGTCCGCTGATCGGTGGACTCGTGCTCGTAGTTGAAATCGCCGAGCGCCGGCTCCGCCACCATCGTGTGGATGCGCTGAATCTGGTTCTGCTTGTTGATGGTGGCGTCGATCCGGTACCTGCCGAACGAGATCGAGACGACGTGCATCTTGTCGGGCACGGTGGTGGGGCCGTCGCGCCCCATCTCGCCGAGTTCCCAGCGCCACACCGCCTTCGGATTGGCGCCGGGCAGCCGCGCCGCCTTGAGGAACCCGTGCGGGTTCATCCAGATCTCGAGCTGGCCGATCGACACGTCC
>DASRPM010000261.1:0-11807 GCA_035646375.1 Vicinamibacterales bacterium | reverse complement strand
GGTCCTCGCCACCCTGATCCGCCTGCTGGGCGACTTCGACCGCGCCGAGGAGGCGCTGCACGACGCCTTTTCCGCCGCGATCGAGCAGTGGCCGGGCGACGGCGTGCCGGCCAGCCCGCGCGCCTGGCTGGTGTCGGCCGGCCGCTTCCGCGCCATCGACGCGCTGAGGCGCCGCGCCCGGTTCGATGCGTCGCTCACGGCGCTGGCGGCGCAGCTCGAGGGCCAGACGGCAGCCCCGGTCGAGTGGATCGGCGAGCCGACGCTCGAGGACGATCGGCTGCGGCTGATTTTCACCTGCTGCCACCCCGCCCTGCAGCCGGACGCACAGGCGGCGTTGACGCTGCGCGAAGTCTGCGGCCTCACGACCGAAGAGATCGCGCACGCGTTCCTGACGGCGCCTCGTACCGTGGCGCAGCGAATCGTCCGCGCCAAAGCCAAGATTCGCGACGCGCGCATTCCCTACCAGGTGCCGGACCGCCAGGAGCTCCCGGATCGCCTCGACGCCGTGCTCCGGGTGGTCTATCTCGTGTTCAACGAGGGATATTCGGCGTCGTCCGGCGCCACGCTGACCCGGCACGATCTCTCCGCCGAGGCCATCCGGCTCGGTCGCGTCCTCGTCGATCTGCTGCCGGAGCCCGAGGCCCTCGGCCTGCTGGCGCTGATGCTGCTGCAGGAGTCGCGGCGCGCCGCCCGCTCGCTGAACGGGGACGTCGTGCTGCTCGACGCGCAGGACCGCGCGCTCTGGGATCGCGCGCACATTGCCGAAGGCGTGGCGCTCGTCGAACGCGCCCTCGGTGCCGGACCGCCGGGCCCCTACGCCGTGCAGGCGGCGATCGCCGCGGTCCACGCCGAGGCGGCGACCGCCGACGGCACGGACTGGGCGCAGATCGTGGGCCTGTACGACGTGCTGCTGCGCGCCGACCCGTCGCCGGTCGTCGCGCTCAATCGCGCGGCGGCGGTCGCCATGCGCGACGGGCCGGCCGCCGGCCTTGTGCTCATCGACGCCATCCTGGCGCGCGGCGAGCTCCTGGACTACCAGTTCGCGCACTCGGCGCGGGCCGACTGCTGCCGCCGCCTGGGGCGCGTGGACGAGGCGCGCGCCGCCTATGCGCGCGCCCTCGAGCTCGCGCGCCAGGAACCCGAGCGCCGCTTCCTGCAGCGACGACTGCGAGAACTCGCTTCGCTCGTGGCCTTTGGGCTTTGGGCTTTGGGCTCTTGCTGGCTTTAGCCCTGCCACCTGTAGCCGGCTAGAGCCTAAAGCCCAGAGTCCAGAGCCTTCTTCAACCGGCCCGTATCGAGCTTGCGACTCCACTTAGCGATCACGAGGGCCGCGACACCATTGCCGATCGTGTTCGTCACGGCCATCCCCTCGCCCATGAAGCGGTGGATGCCGAGGACGAGGGCCACGCCCGCCACGGGGATCTGATTCGTCGCCGCCAGCGTGCCCGCCAGCACGACGAGCGCGGCGCCGGCCACGCCGGCCGCGCCCTTCGACGTGAGGAGCAGGATGGCGAGCAGGCCGACCTGCTCGGGAACGCCCAGCGGCGTGTTGGTGGCCTGCGCGATGAACACCGTGGCCATCGACAGATAGACAGCGGTGCCGTCGAGATTGAACGAATACCCCGCGGGCACCACGAGCCCCACGATGCTGCGGTCCACGCCCGCCTCCTCGAGCCGGGCCATCAGGCGTGGCAGCACGGTCTCCGACGACGAGGTGCCGAAGGCGACGAACAGCTCTTCACGGATGTAGCGGATGAAGCGCCACAGGCTGAACCCCGCGAGGCGCGCCACCACGCCGAGCACGACGGCGACGAACAGGAGGCACGTCAACCAGAAGCTCGCGACGAGCGCGCCCAGCTGCGCCAGCGTGCGCACGCCGAACGCCCCGATGGTGAACGCCATGGCGCCGAAGGCGCCGAGCGGCGCGACGTGCATGATGAAGCCGACGATGCGGAAGAGCACCTGTGCGAGGCGATCGATCGCTTCGGTCACCGGCCGCCCCTTGTCGCCCATCGCGCTGAGCGCCACCCCGAACAGGACCGAGAAGAACAGCACCTGCAGGATGTCCGTCCGGGCGAACGCGTCCACCGGACTCGACGGGATGATCGACAGGAGCGTGTCGGTGACCGTCTGCGAGCGGCCCGCGGTGACGTATTGCGTGATGGCGGTGGTGTCGAGCGACGCCGGATCGACGTTCATGCCGGCGCCCGGCTTGATCACGTTGACCACCATCAGGCCAATCAGCAGCGCGGCCGTCGTGACGATCTCGAAATAGATCAGCGTCACGAGGCCGGTCCGGCCGAGCCCCTTCAGCCCGCCGGCCCCGGCAATCCCCGCCACAACGGTGCAGAAGATGATCGGGCCGACGATCATCCGCACCAGTTTGATGAAGGCATCGCCGAGCGGCTTCATCGCCGCGCCGGCCGCCGGATAGAAGTGGCCGAGCACCACGCCGATGACCGTGGCCACCAGCACCTGCCCGTAGATCGACTTGAAAAACCCGCGCGCGTGCACGCGGGATGCTATCCCATGCGTCGGTCGAGGCTCCCGCCCTTCGTGCGGCTGTCTCAAGAAATCATCAAATTCTCCAGGAACCGCTGCGCCGGACAGCGCGCGGTCTACGATAACCAACTCGAAGGAGCGCCATGCGAGCCCACCCCACGATGACCGCTCTCGACCGGCGGCGCTTTCTCGCCGCGCTGCCCGCGCTGGCGCTCGCGCCACGACTCGCCGCGCAACCGGCGCCGGCGTCGTTGAAGGTGCGTGGACTGAGCCAGCTGACACTGACCGTCTCCGATGTCGGCCGGTCGCTGAAGTTCTATCAGGACCTCTTCGGCATGCCGATTCAGGCACGCCAGGGCACCACGCTCTACCTCCGGATCGGCAGCGGCCCGCAGTTCCTCGCGCTCAGACAGGCGGCGCAGGGCGAGCGGCCCGGCATCAGTGCGTTCGGGATGGGCGTCGAGGATTTTTCGATCGATCGCGTCGTGCGCGTGCTGGCGGAGCACGGCGTGACCCGCGCCACCGTCGAGGGCGGCGCGCCACGGCCGATGACGGTACGCGTCGTGCCGAGGCCGGGCCACGGCGCCGCCACCGGACCGCCGCCGTCGGACGTCTACGTCGCGGACCCGAGCGGCATCGTGTTCCAGCTGCACGACGTCGCCTACTGCGGCGGCGGTGGCGCGAACGGCACCGACTGCCGCACGGTCGAGGCCTCGCCGGCCAGGGGGCTCCTGGCGGTGCGGGACATGAGCCACTTCACCGTCGGCGTGTCGGATCAGCCGAAGACCGTAGCGTTCTATCAGGGGCTCGTGGGGTCGGACGTCCAGGCCTATCAGGGCGCGGCCCCCGCGTACGGCGTCGGGCCGGGCGTCCACTTCCTCATGTTCATCGGCGGCGGACCGGGCCGCGGCGGCGGGCCGCCGGCGGCGCCGCGCATCGATCACGCCTGCATGTCGATGACCGGGTTCGATCCCGCCGCCGTGACGAAGACGCTGACCGGCTTCGGCCTCAAGCCGATGCCGAATGCGTCGCGCGAACCGCTCGTGACCTATATCTCGCTCCGCATGCCGAACCGCGGCGGCGCGGAAGGCGGCACGCCGGAGCTCTATCTCACCGACCCCGACGGACTCGCCATCCAGCTGCAGGACGTGACCTACTGCGGCGGCGGCGGCTTCCTTGGCGACGTCTGCTCTGGCAAACCGGCTTAACGCGGTGGATAGGACTTCCATGCGCACACGATCTTTCGCCCTCCTCCTCGTCACGCTCTCGACGGCGCTGGCCGTGGCCCAGTCGAAGCTGCCGCCCGACATCAACCCCACTTCGTACTCGCGCCTGCCGCCGCAGGATCGCGCCGCGCTCGACGAGGAGGGCAAGAAGGTTTGGGACTACGTCGGCGGCGCGCGCGGCATGCCGCCCACGGGCCCGGCGCCGGTGTCGATGTACAGCCCCGGAGCCGCCAAGCCGATCCACGAGCTCAATCAGTACCTGCGCAAGACCGTCGTCGGGCCGCGCTTCTTCGAGCTGTCGGCGCTCATCGCGGCGCGCGAGTTCGATCAGCAGTACGAGTGGTCGGGGCACGAGCCGGCCGGACGGCGCGCCGGCCTGGAACAGAACGTCATCGACGTCGTGAAGTTCAATCGCGACGTGGCGGGGCTTTCGGAAAAGGACGCCACCGCGATCCGCCTCGGGCGCGCGCTCCTGCGCGAGCGCAAGGTGAGCCCGGCGCTGTGGGCGAAAACCGTCGAGCTCTTCGGGCGCCAGGGCGCCGTGGAGATCACGGCCATCATTGGCGATTACGTGATGGCCGGCCTCATGCTGACCGCCGTCGATCAGCAGCTGCCGCCGGGGCGCGAGGCGATGCTCCCCGTCCCGATGCCAGGCCGTTAGGCCACGTGAGGGCGGTCTGAAGACCGCCCTCTACATTCCCACCCGCCCCACCCGCCCTACCCGCCTCACCGCGCTTGACGGTGGAGGCAAAAGACGGCAGATTCTGTGGTCCCGACCCGTGCATGCCTGAAATCACCATCGGCCCGTTCACGCTCGACACCGCCAGCGGACGCATGCTGCGCGACGGCGCCGAAATCCGGCTGCGCCCGCAGGCGCTGCACGCGCTCGAAGTGCTGCTGCGCAACACCGGACGCCCGGTGTCGTACGAGCAGATGATCGCCGAGGCGTGGAAGGGCACCCACGTGTCGAAGCACACCGTGGACGTCACGGTGGGCGAGGTGAAGAAGACCCTCGGCGAGTACGGACGGTGGATCACGCATCGTCCGAAGGCGGGCTACCGGCTCGAGGTGCCGACGTCGGAAGAGCTCGTGCGCAAGGGCTGGCACTTCTTCAACCGCCGCACGCGCGAGGGCGCGGAGCTCGCCATCCAGTGCTTCGAGCACGCGGCGGCGGAATGCCCGGGCGACGCACGGACGTACGAAGGGCTGTCCACCTGCTACCTGATGCTCGCCACGTTCGGCATGCGGCCGCCCGGCGAGGTGTACCCGAAGTTCCTCGAGACGCACGAGCAGGCCGTCGCGCTGGGTGGACTGCGGCCGGAGCTGCGCGCCAACCGCGGCCATGGCCTGCACATGTTCGAGCAGCACTTCGAGCCGGCGGAGGCCGAGTTTCTCGCCGCCATCGCGGAGAAGCCGTCGCTCGGCACGGTCTACGTGCGCGCCGCCCTGCTCTACGTGACGATGGATCGCCTCGACGACGCGGCCGCGATGCTGGCCCGCTGCGAGGCGAAGGATCCGCTGGTCCCGACGCTGCCGGCCACGGTGGTGCTGCTCCGTTTCTGGCGGCGTGATTTCGACGCGGCCATCGCCTACGGCAAGCAGGCCATCGAGCTGCACCCGTACCTGCAGATCGTGCGCGTCAACTACGCGCAGGCACTGGAATTCTCCGGCCGGCTTTCGGAAGCGCTGGCGCAGTACAAGCTGGCCTCGGTGATGTCACCGGACCTGCCGTGGCTGCGCGCCCTCGAAGCCACGTGTCTGGCCAAGATGGGACAGACGGCTGGAGCCCGGGAGATTCTCGAGGAGCTGGAGCACCTGCGCCGCTCCGAGTACGTGGACGCCTTCTACCAGTCCGTGCTGCACGAGGCGCTCGGCCACCGCGCCGAGGCGATGAACGAGCTCGAGCGCGCGGTGGACGAGAACTCGGCGTTCCTCTACTCGATGAACGTCGATCCGAAGATGGACGTGCTGCGCGGCGACGCGCGGTATCAGCGGCTCGAAGCGGAGCGCTCGCTCAAAAGCACGCGAGCAGGATCTGGCAAACCAGCTTAACGCCCGTTCGCGATCTGTTTCGGCGTCTCCACCGTGTAGGTGAAGAAGCCGATCATCATCTCTTCCCAGGTCTGATCGCCCCACCGCACCGTGGCGGTGGGATCCGGGTTCGCCTTGTTCGCGGCCGAGTTGTCGAAGTGCGCGGCCACATGGAGCTTCGATCCCTTCGGCAGCGTCAGCGGCTGCGACAGCCAGTAGTCGGTCTGCCAGCCGAAGTCGAACTTCGGCACCCGCAGCACGATCTCCCGCCGGCCGTCGGGATAGATGGCCGTGTAGGTCATGTCCTTGCCGCGGAGATGCATGTGCGGGTGCATCGTCCACACCTTCACGTCGTCGGCAAAGGTGGCCTCGGCCTCCACCTGGTGATCGGCCGCGCCGCCGGGGATGGCGAACAGCGGGTTCGCGATCGCCGCGGTGCGGACTTCCTGCGACGGCGGCTCCTTCGCGAAGACGAGGCCGAGTCGTGACCGATCGCGCCCGGCCGTGCCGTTCGTCGTGTAGTGCACCTGGAAGATGAGCGTCGAGCCGGCAGGGATTCTCTTGGCCTGGCCCGGCAGGAAGACCGGCGCGTCCTCGCCCACGGCCCAGTTCACCAGCATGTTGTCGGTGGTCCGACCAGAGGCGCGCGGAGCGGCACCCGCCGCCGGTCCGGGCGTCGTCGTGGTGGGCGACGGCGGCGACGGCCGCTCACCCGCCGCGAAGATTGGACGGATGTTCACGACGGCGGCGCGCGGACGCGGCTGCGGCTCGCGCACGTAGACGATGATGTGGTGCACGTGCGCGCGATCGCCCGCCCGCACCTCGCCCGCCTGCATCCAGCGGTCCTCGGTGAAGTTGGTCGGCACCTCGAAGTACTGGTAGTCGATGGTCCCGCGGGCGGGTACGTCGAAGTCGGCGACCATCTCGAAGACCTGATCCGGCTTGCCGATCTGCCAGCCCTCGGCGAACTTCGGCAGCGCCGGCGTGTCCTTCGGGTTGCCCTCCGGCGCGCCCCCGTTCACCCAGGCGACGATGGTGTCGATCTCGGCCTGCGTCAGGCTCGGGTTGTTGCGGAAGGTGCCGTAGGCGCGATCCGCGTGCCACGGCGGCATCACGCGCGACGCCACTTTCTCGCGGATGGCGCCCGCCCACGGCCGCACGTCCTTGAAGCTGAGAAGCGACATCGGCGCCACCTCGCCGGGACGGTGGCAGCCGGCGCACTTGGCGAACACGATCGGCGCGACGTCCTTGCTGAACGTCGGCGCGCGCCCGCCGGCCGCACCCGCGCCCTGAGGGGGGCCGCCAGCCGCCACGAGCGCCGTACCCGCCCCCGCCAGGGTCATGGCCAGAGCCAGCGATTTGAACGTCATGGGTGGAGTGTAAACCTGCGACGCACCGGCGGGGCGCTTTGACCCATTTTTGCCCGGGCGAGGTGTATTCTTGCGGCGGGTCGGGAGGCAACGGGATGACAACTGCGCGACGGGCGATCACCGCCCTGCTGGCGGTGGGATGGCTCGCCTACGGCGTCACGGCGGTAGCCCAGGGGAGCGACAAGTTTTCGGCACGTCTCGGGTGGGTTCCCACCGCGGGCGTCGACCGTGTGAGCGGCAAGGGCACCGCGGCCGCCACGCTGGCGGGCCGGGCGCTCACGATCACCGGATCGTTCGAAGGCCTGGGTGGGCCGGCCACGGTGGCGCGGTTGCACGAAGGGATCGCCAAGGGCGCGCGCGGCAAGGCCCTGTCCGACCTCACGGTCACCAAGGCCACGAGCGGCACCATCTCCGGCTCGGTCACGCTCACCCCGGAACAGCTGGAGTCGCTCCGGCAGGGCCGGCTCTACATCCAGATACACGGCGACAAAGGCCTGGCGCCGGACGGCGCGAACCTGTGGGGGTGGCTGCTGCGATGAGCCGACACACGCTGTTCTTGAGCACACTTTTCCTGGCGAGCCTGGCGCTCGTCTCCGCCGGGCAGGCACCGGCCGCCGCTCCGTTCACCGCCGATCAGGCAGCCGCCGGCCGCGCCGCCTACGACACGACGTGCGCGGGTTGCCACGGCGCCACCCTCGCGGGGCCTCCGCCGCTTGCCGGGAACGCCTTCCGCGGCGGCTGGGGCAGCCGGACGACGCGCGACCTCCTGACCGCCGTGCAATCGATGCCGCCCGAACAACCCGGCGGCCTGCCGGAAGCCACCTATCTGGCGATCACGGCGTACATCCTCCAGACCAACGGCGCGACGCCCGGCACGCAGCCGCTCACCAACACCACCGCCGTGCCGATCGGATCGTTTCTCACCGCCGCCGCGACGCCGGCGCCGGCGGGACGCGGCGCGGGCCCCGCGGCTCAGGCCGCGGGCGGTCAGGCCGGGGCACGCGGCCGGGGGCAGCCCGCGGCGCCCGTGCTGGGTCTGACGGTCGCCGGCGAGATCAAGAACTACGCGCGCGTCACCGACGAGATGCTGCGCAACCCGCCGGCCGGCGACTGGCCGATGCTGCGCCGGGATCAGTTCGCGAGCGACTTCAGCCCGCTCACGCAAATCACGCGCGACAACGTCGGGCAGCTGCAGCTCGCGTGGGTGGCGCCGATGGCGGAAGGCGGCACCAACCAGCCGTCGCCGCTCGCCAGGGACGGCGTCGTCTTCCTCAACAACAGCAACGGCACGTTCCAGGCGCTCGACGGCAAGACGGGCGATCTGATCTGGGAGCAGCGCCTCGGCGTGAATCCCGCGATGCGCGGCATGTCGCTCTACGACGACAAGCTGTTCTTCGCGCTCAGCAACGGGCACCTGGTGGCGCTCGAAGCCAAGACCGGCAAGGTGGCGTGGGACGTGGCGATGCCCGACGGGCGCGGCAGCTCCAGCGGACCGATCATCGCGAAGGGCAAGGTCATTCAGGGGATGGGCGGCTGCTCCACCTACCAGGAGCAGAAGTGCTTCATCAGCGGCTACGACGCCGCCACCGGCAAGCAGCTCTGGAAGTTCCACACCGTCGCCACCGAAGGCCAGCCGGGCGGCGACTCGTGGGGCGCGCTCTCGAGTCTCTATCGCGCCGGCGGCGAGACGTGGATTACCGGCAGCTACGATCCGGAACTGAACCTCACCTACTGGGGCACGGCGCAGGCGAAGCCGTGGATGCCGGTGAGCCGCGGCATGTATACGCTCGACAAGGCGCTCTACACCAGCGCCACCGTGGCGCTCGACGCCGATACGGGCAAGCTCGCGTGGCACTTCCAGCACGCGCCCGGCGAGGCGCTCGACCTCGACGTGGTGTTCGAGCGCGTGCTCGTGGACAGCAACGGGCAGAACCTGGTGTTCACCGTCGGCAAGGACGGCGTCATGTGGAAGCTCGATCGCAAGACGGGCCGCTACCTGGGACACAAGGAGACGACGTTCCAGAACGTGTGGGAGTCGATCGACGTCAAGACCGGCGCGCCGCGCTACCGGCAGGACATCATCGACGCCGAAGTGGGCCAGTGGATCGACAGCTGCCCCAGCACCGAGGGCGGCCACAACTGGCAGGCGATGAGCCATCACCGCACCAGCAACTCGCTCGTGGTGCCCCTGAGTCAGAGCTGCCTGTCGATTCGCGCGCAGCGCATCGAGCAGAAGGCGGGCGGCGGCAGCGCCGGCGGCGCCGATCGCCGCTTCTACGAGATGCCGGGCACGGACGGCAACATCGGCAAGCTGGCCGCGTATGACGTGAACACGATGGCGGAAAAGTGGGCCATCCAGCAGCGCGCGCCGTTCCTGACCGCGGTGCTGACCACGGCGGGCAACGTGGCCTTCGTCGGCGACCTCGATCGCAGCTTCAAGGCGATCGACATGACCAATGGCCGGGTGCTGTGGCAGACCCGGCTGGCGACGTCGGTGCAGGGCTTCCCCATCACCTTCACGGCCGACGGCCGCCAGTACATCGCGGTGACGACCGGGCTTGGCGGCGGGAGTCCGCGGCTCGTGCCCTCGACGATTGCGCCGGAGATTCGCGTGCCCACCACCGGGCAGGCGTTGTACGTGTTCGCGTTGCCCGAGAAGAGGTAGACCCATGCAGCTTCGATCCAGGGGACTGTTGACGCTCGTTGCGGCGGCGTGGGCAGCGGGGGCCGTGCCCGCGGCGGCCGCCACCTGCGAGAGCCTCGCCTCGCTGGCGTTACCGCAGGCCACGGTGACCACGGTCGAAACCGTAGCGGCGGGCGCCTTCAGCCAGCCGGGCGGGCGCGGAGGTGGCAACCCGTTCGCCGATCTGCCGGCGTTCTGCCGCGTGGCCGCCACGCTCAAGCCCACCGCCGAGTCCGACATCAAGATGGAAGTGTGGCTGCCGGCCCCGCGCGCCGAAGGCGCGACTGGCGGCACTGTATGGAACGGCAAGTTCCTGATGGTCGGGAACGGCGGCTGGAACGGCAACATCGATCGCAACGCGCTGGCCAACGGCGTGCGGCGCGGCTACGCCGCCGCCAGCACCGACACCGGCCACGAGGGCGGCGGCGGACCGTGGATGGCCAATCCCGAGAAGCTCATCGACTTCGGCTATCGCGCCGTGCACGAGACGACCGCCAAGGCCAAGTCGCTCATCAACGCCTATTACGGCAACGCGCCGCGCTTCTCCTTCTTCCAGGGCTGCTCCGCCGGCGGCCGCCAGGGCCTCAAGGCGGCGCAGAAGTTCCCCGAGGACTTCGACGGCATCGTGGCCGGCGCGCCCGCGCTCAACACCACCGGCCGGGCGATCTTCGCCATCTACGCGGCGCAGGCGCTGCGCAAGGAAGAGGGCAGCTACATTCCGTCGTCGAAATATCCGGCCATTCACCGCGCCGTGCTCGAGGCGTGCGACGCGAAGGACGGCGTGAAGGACGACGTGCTGGAGAACCCGCGCGCGTGCACGTGGGATCCGAAAGTGATCGAGTGCAAGGCGGGCACCGACGACGCCTCGTGCCTCACGCCGGCGCAGGTCGCGGCCGCGCGCGCGCTCTATCAGCCGGTGAAGAACTCGCGCAGCGGCAAACTGATCTTCACGGGGCTCGAATACGGCAGCGAGATGGGCTGGAGCACGTTCGGCGGGCAGCAGCCGTTTGCCACCGCCACGCAGATGTTTCAGCAGATGATCTTCAAGAACCCCGCGTGGGACTACAAGACGCTCAACTACGACGCCGATCTGGCGCTCGTGGACAGCATCGAGAAGGGCAACATCAACGCGATGGATCCCAACCTGAAGCCGTTCATCTCCCGCGGCGGCAAGCTGATCCAGTACCACGGCTGGGCCGATCAGCAGATTCCGCCGGGGACGAGCCCCGAGTACTACACGAGCGTGACGCAGGCGCTCGGCGGAGCCGACAAGGTCAAGGACAACTACCGGCTGTTCATGGTGCCGGGGATGGGCCACTGCGGTGGCGGCGACGGCACGGCCGCGTTCGACATGCTGGCGGCGCTCGAGCAGTGGGTGGAAAAGGGCAAGGCGCCGGACCAGATTCCGGCGTCGCGGGTGGTCGACGGACGGGCCGATCGCACGCGGCCGCTCTGCAGCTACCCCCAGGTGGCGACCTACAAGGGCTCGGGCAGTACGGACGAGGCGTCGAACTTCGTCTGCAGGTAAAGTATGTCGAGAGGGCTACTGGCCATGAGGACGCTATTCGCCGCCGTCGTGGGCACGCTGCTTGGTGCCACTGCCGTGTCAGCCGGTGATGCGCCGACGTTCTACAAGGACGTCCTGCCCATCCTGCAGACGAACTGCCAGACGTGCCATCGCCAGGGCGAGGTGGCGCCGATGTCGCTCGTCACCTACGAGCAGACCCGCCCCTGGGCCGCGGCGATCAAGAAGGCCACGCAGTCCAAGGCGATGCCGCCGTGGTTTGCCGAACCGGGCCACGTGCGGTACGCCAACGAGGCCGAGAAAGTGTTGTCGGCCGAGGCGCTCGACACCCTGGCGCGCTGGGCCGACACCGGCGCCCCGGCGGGCGACCCGGCCACCGCGCCTGCGCCGCGCGTCTTCCCCACCGGCTGGAACATCACGCCGGATGTGGTGGTGGAGATGCCGAAGCCGTTCGAGATGCCGGCGCGCGG
>DASRPM010000260.1:0-4267 GCA_035646375.1 Vicinamibacterales bacterium | reverse complement strand
AAGAGGTGGATACGTACATCGCGGAGGCGGGGCGGCGCTGATATCGGTTATTACCGCCGCGCAAGAGCGCCAGGCGTCCACCCGGAAGTGTAGGCCTCGGCGAGGGTTTGGGTTATCATGCGACCGCTGCCGGGCGGGGGGTTCCTGACGAATAATTAAGGGGATCTTCAGGACCGAAACGCGAAAGTTCGGCTACCATTTTCGAAGGTCAGGTTGAGGTTCTGTCAGGAGGAACCACTATGAGGCGTCTTCTGGTTGTTCTGCTCGTCGCGACGGCGGCACTCGTCGGCGGCCGCGCGTATGCCCATCACTCCTTCGCGGCGACGTACCTGGAGGACCAGACCGTCACCATCGAAGGGGAGTTGGTGCAGTTCCTGTTCCGCAACCCGCACTCCTTCGTGCACGTGATGGTGAAGGAGAAGGACGGCAACATGGTTCGCTACGCCGTGGAATGGGGCGGCGCCGGTCAGCTCGGCGGCCAGGGCGTCACCAGAGAGACCCTGAAGCCCGGCGATCACGTGATCATCAGCGGCTCCCCGGGGCGCAACCCCGCCGATCACCGCGTGCGCATGGTCACCCTGCACCGCCCGAAGGACGGCTTCGGCTGGGGCAAGAAGCCCGGCGAGACCGTCGACTAACCGAGTCGTCCGAGCCCGGGAAGGTTCCAAGCGGCTGCGCCGAAAGGCGCAGCCGCTTTTTGTTTCTGTAGGGGCAGGTCTTCAAACCTGCCCGACCAGCTTCATAATGAGGCGCATGCGAACGACAGCGCTGATCGCAGCGGCCGCCCTGTTCGCGGGGGCGGGCGCGGCCGCGGTGGATGCCCAGGCGCCGGCCGCCGAGCCGCGGATCTGGCAGGGCATCTTCTCGGCGGGGCAGGCGGCGCGCGGCAAGGACACCTACAACTCGGCGTGCCTGCGTTGCCACGCCGGCGACCTGACCGGCGTCACCGGACCGGCGCTGACCGGCGATCGCTTCTTCAACAGCTGGGGCGGCGAGCCCGTCGACCGGCTGTTCCTGAAGATCCGCGACACCATGCCGCCGAACTTCGGCACCGTGCTCGACGACAAGGCCAAACTCGACGTCGTCACCTACATCCTGCAGACGAACGGCTTCCCGGCCGGAACCACCGAGCTCGTCGTCGGCGGGCCGGAGCTCGCGAGCGCGCAGATCCTCAAGAAGGGCCAGCAGGCCGCCGTGCAGAACTTCTCGCTGATCCAGACGGTGGGGTGCCTCATCAAAGGCGACGGCGACACGTGGAAGCTCACGCGCACGGCCGACCCCCTCTCGACCCGCGAGGACGCGCCCTCGGCGCAGGCGCTGCAGAGCGCGGCGTCGCGGCCGCTCGGCACGCGCACGTTTCAGCTGCAGA
Organism: Vicinamibacterales bacterium; assembly: GCA_035646375.1. Taxonomy (GTDB): domain Bacteria; phylum Acidobacteriota; class Vicinamibacteria; order Vicinamibacterales; family UBA2999; genus DASYRM01. The sequence goes on along the minus strand of DASRPM010000260.1, from coordinate 2,898 downwards.
GCGCGGTGCCGTTCAGCCCCGCGACGCACGTCGGACAGAAGATGGAAGCGCGCGGGCTGGTCTACACCGATCCTGCGGACTCGCGGATCACGCTCACGTCGCTCAGGCCCACTGGAGAGAGCTGCCAGTAGGTCAGGTGAGTCGGGTAGGTCAGGTCCAGAATCAATTCATCGAGCAGGCGCCGGGACCGCGTGGATCCCCGCAGTGGCCGCAGCCGCTGGTTGCCGGGATCTCGCTCAGCGGCGACCCGCTGGTGATGCGTCCCGCGAACGTCGATTGTCTTTTTTCCAGGTGGGTGCCGTGGCACGTCGGGCACTCCGGAAGCTCGCCTCCGCGGACCAGTGTCTCGAACTTGTGGTCGCAGGCCTGGCACGCATACTCGTAGAGGGGCATCTCGAGGGGGACCTCCGGATTGATATTACTCGACCGGAGTAGCCTGCGGGTGCCTCACCTCGCGGCCGGCCGGCTCCGTCGCTCGGCGGCGGCGCCGGAGTGTGCCGGGGCGAGCAGCGCCACGAGCCGCAGCGGGTCGACCCGTGCTCCGCCAAGCCGCACCGTCCAGTGGAGGTGGGGGCCCGTGACGCGGCCCGTCGCCCCCAGCAGCCCCACGATATCGCCGCGTACGACCCGCGCGCCCGGAAGGACGTCGGTCCGCGACAGGTGCGCCAGCAGCGAATACAGGCCGAGGCCGTGGTCGATGACCACTGTCTGGCCGGTGAAGAACAGTTCCTCCGCCATGATGACGCGTCCGCCCCCCGGCGCTCCGATCGGCGTGCCGGTGCTGCCGCGGAAGTCCACGCCCGCGTGCGGCGCGCGCGGCTCGCCGTTGAACACGCTGCGGCTGCCGAAGTTGCCGCCGGGCACCCCGGGCACCGGCGGCACGAACGCCTCGATCCGATCGGGAATCGTCACCGTACCGAAGATGGCTTCGAGGCGCTCGGCTTCGTCGCGAATGCGCGCAAGCTCCACGGGCGGCGGATCCACGAACTGGCCGGCCACTCGCAGGCGGCGCGTGGCGAAGACACGTGGTGCCACGGTGATCGTTCCTGTCGTGGCCAGCTCGCGGCCTGCCGGCGTGGCGAAGTCGATCCGGAAGGTCGCGAGGCCGGGGAGCTGCGCGACATCCACGCCGACGAGCGCCCGCCACGTCCGCGGCTCGTCGCCCGGCGCGAACGCCAGCGGCCGCTCGAACGCGGTGCCCTGCGGGTCGGACGCGCCTTCGGGCGCCTGAATGCGGATTTCGAGTACGCTCCCGGGCTGAGCCGGCCCCCCGCGCACGACGACGCTGAACGGGGGCGCCTGCGCGCCGGGAATGGCGTGCACCAGCACGGCGAGCGCGAACGAGAGCGAGAACGCGACGCGCATCGGCGCTACCGTCAGTGTATCGGGCGGACACGGCGCCCGCCAGAGCGGCCTGGCCTGGAGGAGATGATGGGACGACGGCCCGGGATTACAGCCGCGATGGCCATCTGGCTGACCGCGGCGGCGTTCACCGGGCTCGACGGCGCCAGCGTGCGAGCGACGCGCTTCGCGGAGAACCCGCTGCTCACGCTGCAGTCGTCGCCGATCATCGGCGACAACGCCAACGGTCCCACCGTGATTCGGGTGCCGGACTGGATGCCGCGCCCGCTCGGCCGCTACTACATGTATTTCGCGCACCACAGCGGCACCTTCATCCGCCTGGCCTATGCCGACTCGCTCCGCGGTCCGTGGAAGGTGCACGGCACCGGCGTGCTGCCGGTGGATCAGACGGCGTTCTTCCGGCCGCAGCCCGACCCGGTGAACAGCCCGCCCGGCGTGTACACGCACCTGGCGTCGCCGGAGATTTACGTGGACGACGTGAACCGGCGGCTGATCCTGTGGGTGCACGGCATGTGGACCGGCGGCGAGCGCTGGCCCGACGACCGGGCGGCCGCGGCACGGTGGGTGCGCGAGAAGGGCTACGCGCAGTTCACGCAGGCGGCCGAGTCGAGCGACGGCCTGAGCTTCCGCACCCACCCGGCGATTACGAAGCAGAGCTACCTGCGCGTCTTCCGCCACGACGGTCTCTTCTACGGGATGGCGAGGCTGGGGCAGCTGCTGCGGGCGCCAGATCCGCTCGCGGCGTTCGAGCCCGGCGACAGCCCGTTTGCCGGCACTCCGTATGCCGGCCGCGTCCGGCACGTGGCGCTGTTGCCGGAGGGGAGCACGCTGCACGTGTTCTTCTCGGCGATCGGCGACGCGCCGGAGGCCATCCTGCACACCACGATCGCACTGGCCGGCGACTGGCGGCAGTGGCGGATCGGCGAGGTGGACACCGTGCTGCAGCCTGAGGCGCGTTACGAGTGTCCGGAACTCCCGAACGAGCGTTCGGAGGTGGGCGAGATCGATCATCCGGCACGGCAGCTGCGCGACCCGGCGGTGATCCGCGACCGCGGCCGGACCTTTCTGTTCTACACGTTCTGCGGAGAGCAGGGCATCGCCGGCGCCGAGCTGAATTGGTAGCAGGCGCCGGCCGACAGGCACCGGCAGGTATACTGGGAAGATGTCTTTACACCGGAAGCCGTCGCAGATAGCCAATCCGCTGCGGCGGAACCTCGCCATCGTTGCCCACGTCGACCACGGCAAGACCACCCTGGTGGACGCCCTGCTCCAGCAGGGCGGCGTGTACCGCGCCAATCAGCAGGTCGCCGACCGGGTGATGGACAACATCGATCTCGAGCGCGAGCGCGGCATCACGATCATGGCCAAGAACACGGCCGTGCACTACCAGGACATCCTGATCAACATCGTGGACACCCCCGGCCACGCCGACTTCGGCGGCGAGGTGGAGCGCACGCTGTCGATGGTCGACGGCATCATGCTGCTCGTGGACGCCTCGGAGGGCCCGCTGCCGCAGACGCGGTTCGTGCTGCGGAA
>DASRPM010000259.1:0-6213 GCA_035646375.1 Vicinamibacterales bacterium | reverse complement strand
GTGCAGGCGCACGGCTTCTGTCAGGACCGCGACGGCAACTTCTGGGCGGGCGACAGCGGGCCGTTCGCCGACAATCCGTCCACCAAGGGGCGCGGCTTTCAGCTGTTCAAGTTCAGCCCCGACGGCAAGGTGCTGCTGTCGCTCGGCAAGGCCGGCGTGTCGAAGGCCGACAAGGCGACGACGTTCATCGGTCCAACGGCCTGCGCGATTGCACCCAACGGCGAGATCATCGTGGCGGACGGGCACTGGCCGCGGCCGACCGACGCGCAGCAGGACGGCGATCGGCTGGTCCGTATCAAGACCGACGGCAGCTTCGTGGCCGAATACGGAAAGATGGGCCCCGCGCCGGGCGAGTTCATGGGCCCGCACGCGCTGGCGTTCGACTCGCAGGGACGCCTCTTCGTGGCGGATCGCTCGAACAACCGCGTGCAGATCTTCGATCGCAACATGCAGTTCGTGGACGAGTGGCGCCACTTCGGGCGGCCGAGCGGCATCGCCATCCTGCGTGACGACACGATGATCGTGGCCGACTCCGAAAGCAGCCAGGTCATCGGCGGTCCGCCGCAGGCGCCCGAGGGGGGCGGCAACGTGGTGCGCAATGCGGGGTGGGGCAACGGCTTCCGCGTCGGCAGCGCGAAGGATGGGTCGCTCCGCGCCTACGTCCAGGGCACGCGCCCCGAGGGCATGGGGGCCGACAACGAGGGCAACGTGTTCGCTGGGCTCACGGGCAATTGCGACGCAAGCCCGTCGGGTGGGTGCTTACAGAAATGGGTGAAGCGTTGAGGCGCTGAAGCCGTTGAGGCCGTTGAGGCCGGTAAATGTCTGCGTTACCCCAGGTTGGGTAGTGCGGCGGCGCGAAACGCTTGGATAGACTCCGCGGGTGAGGGGCATGATCGAACGACGCGACGTGCTGCGGTTCATGGGGACCGCAGGGCTGACGCTCGGCGCCGGGGCCGGGCTGGAACGTTTCATCGGTCACGCCCTCGGCGCGCAGGCGCCCGCGGCCGCGAACCGCATAACGGTGCCGGCCGGCGGCATCATCCGCACCATCCGCGGCGACCTCGACCCCAACACCATCACCGGTGCCACGCTCATGCACGAGCACGTGGGATCGGGGCGCCCGCCCTCCGGCCGCGGGCCGAACGTCGAGCCCAATCCGACGACCGACAGCGAGTGGATGGTGCAGGAGTTGACGGTTGCCCACGACAAGGCCGGTCTGGGCATGCTCGTCGCGGCCAACCCCACCATCCCGGGCCCCGAGAACGCGCTCTATCTGACCGAGCTCTCGCGGCGGTCGAACGTGCATCTCGTGGCCGCCGCGGCGTACTACCTGCGGGCGAACTATCCACCCGGCACCGACACGATCGCCGAAGAGGAACTGGCGGAGCTGATCGTGCGCGGCGCCGCGTCGGCGCGCCTCGGCGCGTTCGGGGAACTGGGTGTCGCGAACAACACCGCCGATCTCGATCCGGTGGAGCGCAAGGTGTTCCGCGCCTTCGGGCGCGCGCAAGCGCGCACGAACGTGCCGATCTTCACGCACAACAACTACGCCACCGGCGCGAACGTACCGATGGACATGGCGCTGCGCCAGCTGGATGCGCTCGAAGCCGGCGGCGCCAATCCGAAGTCGATCGCGCTCGGCCACGTCTGCTGCCTGTTCGACCCGATGGTCGACGTCGCCAGGCGCGTGGCGCGCCGCGGCGCGTTCCTCGCCTTCGATCGCGTCACACGGCAGCAGCAGTGGGTGTCGGACGCCAACCGCATCATCATGCTGAAGGCGCTGCTCGACGCCGGGCTCGAGCAGTCGATTCTGCTGTCGTCCGATTACATCGGCCGCGTGAACACGAACGTGGGCGAGGTGAACGGCTACCCGGGTCCGCTGCACGGGCGCGACGGCGGCCCCGGCTACGCGCGGCCGCTCGTGCTGTTCGTGCCGCAGCTGCGGCAGGCCGGCATCTCCGACGACGTGATCCGGCGCATCACGCAGGACAATCCGCGCCGGTTCCTCACCTTCGTCCCGAAGAACACGTAACCAGTACGCGCACCAGGCGGGAGACGTCCGATGGAAGCGGCGATTGCAGGTCTCGTCCAGCGGTTCGAGCAGGGCGCCATTTCGCGGCGCGATCTGATTCAGGGGCTGTCGACGCTGGCGCTCGCCCTCGCCGCCGCGCCCGTGGCGGCGCAGCAGCCGAGCGGCCTGAAGGCGACGGGTATCAGCCACTTCGGGCTGTTGTGCAGCGACGTCAATCGATCCACGGCGTTCTACGTCAACGCGCTGGGGATGGCGCTGCTCAGTGAAGACAAGCCGAAGGGGATCGCGCGCCTCGGCGCGAAGGGCACCTTGATCTCGCTCCGCCAGGCGCCGCCGGCCGGCACCGTCGATCACTTCGCCATTTCGGTCGAGGGGTTCAACGAGGACGCCGCGAAGCGGACGCTCGAGCAGCGCGGGTACGCGCCGCGCCGGGACGAGGAGTCCGGTTTCCACCTCAAGGACCCCGACGGCGCCAACGTCCAGCTGGTGTAGTCGGCAGGAACAGATGTGGGGGCCGCCTTCAGGCGGCCCGCGAGGATACGTGATGACAACGAAGAAACGTGCTTGGGTATTGGGCGCCGTGGCCGTTGCCGGCGTGTCCGCGGGCGTACTCGCGCAGAGCGCAAAGCCTCCCGTGGTCGCCACCGACATCACCGCCGCTGAAGTGCAGGCGGTCATCGCGCATCCGACCGGAGGGGGCGACCGCCTGATCAAGGCGGTGGACATGGGCGCCTACAACGTCGGCGTCGGCGTGCTGCGCCGCGGCCCAACGAAGCCGGGCGCGCCGGTCGGCGCCATCATGCACGAGAAGATCACCGAGGTGTACTACGTGGTCTCCGGCTCCGGGACGCTGCTGACCGGCGGGATCGTGGAGAACGTCAAGCCGTCGCCGCCCGATAGCGAGATCGTGCGGGTGGCGGTGGGGCCCAGCAACGCCGGGACGTTCAAGGAGCCGGCCCAGCGCCGCAAGGTGAGCGCCGGCGACATCGTGATCATCCCGCCGGGGGTGTTCCACGGCTTCGACGAGGTGACGACCCACGTCGAGTACGTCGCCGTCCGCCCCGACCCCGAGCACGTGCTGCCCGCGGGCTTCATCCATCCCGCGCTCAAGAAGTAGGAAGAGCCTTTAGCCTCTTGCCTCTTGGCGTTTGTCAAGAGCGGCCGTGAATGCTCTTGCCAAAGGCACGGGCTAGAGGCCAAAGGCGAAAGGCCAAAGGCTAAAGGCAAGAGGCTCGCTACGGTGCGCCTTGCGGCGTGTGGACGTGGATGATCAGGTACTGCAGCGGCGTGCCGGGATCGCCCCACGCCGAATGCCACGTGTAGGGCGGGATCGACACGAGGTCTCCCACCTTCACCTTCAGTTCACGCCCGCCGACGATCGGGCCGCCGCGGTGTTCGCCCTGGGCCACCAGATAGTCGTTCTTCGCGTCCACCGTGCCCTCGACGAGCACCGTGCCGGTTCCGCCCGTCACCAGGTACACCTGTGTGTTCTCGGTGTGCATCTCGCCGACCGGCGGCTGCGTCGGGGCCGGGGCCGGAGGTGTGGCCGGCGGCAAGGGGTTCCGCGTCGTGGCCGTCAGGCGGTACTGCGGCGCCCACTGGATGTGGCTCTTGGCGGTGTTCTGCTGCTCGCGCGTCCACAACACGGCCTTGCCGGGTGTCATCTTGGTTTCGGGCGTGCCGGTGACAATGAAGAGGTTGGTCGCGGCGGGCGGGCCGATGCCCCGGCCAGGCGCCGGCGCGGGGGCCTGAGCGAGCACGTTGCCCGGCGGCAGCGCGATCCAGCCGGCGCCAAGGGCGGCGGCAGCGGCCGTAACGATCAGCAAACGTTTCATGAAAACTCCTGGAGAATGTGGCGGTTGCCGGCGGAGTGTAGCGATCCCGCGGAAGCGCCCGCAACTACCCAACGGAGTTAGCTCGGCGTCCGATTTCGCTTGAATGCCCGAAGCATCGGATCGATAGTCGTCCTCCCGCAACCTCCTGGGAGGTGCCGCATGAACCTGATCGTCGGCGCAACCGGATTACTGGGCGGTGAAATCTGCTACCTGCTGCGCGCGCGCGGAAACCGCGTGCGGGCGCTGACGCGGCCGACGTCGGATGCCGGACGTGTCGGGCGGCTTCGCGACCGGGGTGTCGAGCTGGTGCGCGGCGATCTCAAGGACCGCGCGTCGCTCGACGCCGCCTGCCAGGGCGCCAGCACGGTCATCACCACCGCCTCCGCCACGCTGTCGCGGCAGGCCGGCGACTCCATCGAGACCGTCGATCGGCTGGGGCAGCTCGATCTGATCGACGCCGCCGAAGCCGCCGGCGTCGGCCACTTCGTGCTCGTGTCGTTTCCGCCGATCGACATCGAGTTCCCGCTGCAGTCCGCCAAGCGCGAGGTCGAAGCCCGCCTGCAGCGCAGCCGCATGGCGTACACCATCCTGCAGCCCACCTTGTTCGACGAGGTGTGGCTCAGTCCGGCGCTCGGCTTCGACGTCGCCAACGCGAGCGCGCGGATCTACGGCACCGGCCACCATCGCGTCAGCTGGATCTCGTCGCACGACGTGGCCCGCTTCGCCGTGGCCGCGCTCGACGCGCCACGCGCGATCAACACCGTCATCCGGCTCGGGGGCCCCGAGGCGCTGAGTCCGCTCGACGTCGTGCACCTCGCCGAGCGGATCACGGGCCGGACGTTCACGGTGCAGCACGTGTCCGAAAGCGGGCTGCGCGCGCAGTACGAATCGGCCACCGACCCGATGGCGCAGACCTTCGCGGCGCTGATGCTGTCTTACGCGGCCGGCGACGTCATCGACATGGCGGGCCCGCTCCGCCTTTTCCACGTGCCCCCGCTGCGCTCGGTCTACGAGCATCTTCAGTCGAGCGTGCTGCAGGCTGGCCCCACTGTGTGAGCGCGGCGCCGCCGCTGCGGAAAAACACGCGGCGGTATGCGTTGAACCATCCGGGTTCGGCCGATAGGATCGAAGAACCGTCATGGCCGACCTCCGATCCCCCGCGCCGCTGAACGCCCGATTCGTTCCCGCGTTGGTGCCGGCGCTCAAGCAGTACTCGACCAGTCAACTCACGGCCGACGTCATCGCCGGCATCACGGTTGGCCTGGTGGCGTTGCCCCTCGCGATGGCCTTCGCGATCTCGTCCGGCATGACGCCGCAGGCCGGCATCTACTGCGCAATCGTCACCGGGTTGCTCATCTCGCTGTTCGGCGGATCCACCGTCCAGATTGGCGGGCCGACGGGCGCGTTCGTCGTCGTCGTGTCCGGCATCATCGCCACCTACGGCGTGGACGGGCTGTTCATGTGCACCATGATGGCCGGCGTCATCCTGGTGATCATGGGCCTCACCGGCACCGGCACCGCGGTGCGGTTCATTCCGCGCCCGGTGGTCACCGGGTTCACTGGCGGGATCGCCGTGACGATCGGCAGCACGCAGCTGCAGGAGTTCTTCGGCATCACGCTGCCAGGCCCCGCCCCCGGCGAGTTCATCGGGCGCATCCGCGCCCTCGTCCAGCACGCCGACACGGCCTCGGTGCCGACGATGGCGCTCGCGACCGGTGTCGTCGTGCTGGTCGTGGTGTGGAACCGCCTGGTGCCGCGCGTGCCCGGCTACATCGCGGCGCTCGTCGGGGGCACCGTGGCCGCCAGCCTGTTGGAACTCCCGGTGGCGACCATCGGCTCGCGTTTCGGCGGCATCCCGGCCGGCCTGCCGGACGTGCAGGTGCCGGCGTTCCGCCCGGAGTTGATCCTGACGCTGCTGGCGCCGACGTTCACGGTGGCGATGCTGGGGGCCATCGAATCGCTGATGTCAGCCGTGGTGGCCGACCGCATGGCGGGCACGCGGCACAACTCCAACGTGGAGCTCTTCGCGCAGGGCATCGCCAACATCGCCTCGCCATTCGTCGGCGGGCTGCCGGCCACCGGTGCCCTGGCGCGCACCGCGACCAACGTCCGCTCGGGCGCGAAGACGCCGGTCGCCGGCGTCATTCACGCGCTGACGCTGCTCGTCATCCTGCTCGCCGCCGCGCCGCTCGCCGCCGCGGTGCCGATGGCGGTGCTCGCCGGGATCCTGATGGTCGTCGCCTTCAACATGGGCGAATGGCACGACGTCCCGGAGCTGTGGAAACAGCGGTGGGCGGATCCGCTGGTGTGGCTCGCCACCTTCGCGCTGACCATCCTGGCGGACCT
>DASRPM010000258.1:0-17254 GCA_035646375.1 Vicinamibacterales bacterium | reverse complement strand
CGCGAACGCCCCCGACGTCTCGAGCTGATGCACCATGTCGGGCGGCAGGTCGTTGACCACCACGTCCACCGATCCCTTGCGCAGCTCGAGCCCGCGCATCGTGTCGTCGGGCACGACCTTCAGCACGATGCCGGCGTTGTTGGGCAGCCCGTCGAAATACCCCTCGAACGCCGCCAGCGTCACGACGTCTTCCTGCGCGCTCACGAAGCGATAGGGGCCCGTCCCGATCGGGAAGCTGCGCATCGAGTCGCCCGAGCCGGCCGGCACGATCGGCGGGACGCCCGCGAGCTGTGCCGGGAAGGCGGCAAAGGGCTCCTTGAGCTTGAATTCGACGGTGTAGTCGTCGAGGGCCCGGACCGACTGCAGCACGCGGAACGCGCCCTTGAAGGGGGAGATGAAGGCCGGGTCGAGGAAATCCGCGTAGGTGTAGACGACGTCCTTCGAGGTCAGCTCGCGCCCGTCGTGAAACCGTACGCCGCGGCGCAGGTGCGCGACGTAGGTGAGCGGGTCGGGGTTGTCGAGCCGCGAGGCCAGTCGCGGCACCACCCGCAGATCGTCGCCGACGTCCAGCAGACAGCTGAAGACGAGCTGCCCGATGCGCTGCGAGGTCTCGTCGTTGGCCTGACGCGGATCGAGATTGTTCGGCGGCGTCCGAATCGCCACGATGACGACGTTGCGGTCGCGCTCCGGTGCGCGCGGGCCGCAACCGGCCAGCGCGGCGAACAGGAGTACGGCCATCGTGATTCGCGCCGTCATGCGTCCTCCGCCAGCTGCCGCAGCTCGGCCAGCGCGTCGAGTGCCTGCCGCGGCGTCGTGTGATCCGGGTCGAGCGCGCGGAGACGCGCGAGGATGTCCTGCAGGCGCGGATTGGCCGCGGCCTCGCCGCCGCCGGAGAAGAGTGCCAGCTGCCGCACGCCCGGCGTGGTCGAGCCCGACAGCGTCGGCCGCCCGCCGCGCGACAGCTCGTCGTGTTCCAGCCCCGTCAGGATCTCCTTGGCGCGGGCAATCACGACGGGTGGCAGGCCGGCGAGGCGCGCCACCTGGATGCCGTAGCTGCGGTCGGCGCGCCCCGGGATGATCTTGCGCAGGAAGATGATGTCGTCCTTCCACTCGCGCGCCGCGACGTGCGCGTTGACGACACCCGGCAGCGCGTCGGCCAGATCCGTGAGCTCGTGATAGTGCGTGGCGAAGAGCGTCTTCGGCCGCGCCTGCCGCGACGGACTCGCCAGGTGCTCGGCCACGGCCCAGGCGATGCTCAGGCCGTCGAAGGTGGAGGTGCCGCGCCCGATCTCGTCCAGCACGACCAGGCTGCGGCTCGTGGCGGTGTGCAGGATGTGCGCCGTCTCCTGCATCTCCACCATGAACGTGGAGTGGCCGCGCGCGATGTTGTCCGATGCGCCGACGCGCGCGAAGATGCGGTCCACCAGCGGAATCTTGGCGTCGCGCGCCGGCACGAAGGAGCCGATCTGCGCGAGCAGGGGCAGCAGCGCCGTCTGGCGCAAGTAGGTGGACTTGCCGCCCATGTTGGGGCCGGTGAGGATCACCACCTGCCGCGTCGTGCCGTTCAGGTCCACGTCGTTCGGCACGAACGCGTCGCTCGTGCGGCGCTCGACCACCGGGTGGCGCACGTCGGCCGCCACCAGCTCGTCGCCGTCGTGCACGTGCGGTTTGGTGTAGTTGCAGATCGTGGCGGTCTCGGCCAGCCCCGCCAGCACGTCCACGCTGGCGAGCAGGCGCGCGGTATCCTGCACGCGCGCGGCTTCGGCGGCCACCGCCTGCCGGAGGACCTCGAAGATGTCGAGCTCGCGCGCGAGGATCTTCTCGTCGGCCCCGAGCACGCGGTCCTCGTAGTCCTTGAGCGCCGGGGTCGTGAACCGCTCGCCACCGGCAATCGTCTGCTTGCGGTGGTAGTCGGCCGGCGCCAGATGGAGATTCGACTTCGAGATCTCGATGTAGTAGCCGAACACCCGGTTGAACTTCACCTTGAGCGAGTTGATCCCGGTGCGACGCCGCTCGGCTTCCTCCATCTCGGCGATCACCTGCCGGCCGGAGCGGCTGACGTGCCGCAGCTCGTCGAGCGGCACGTCGAACCCGTCGCGCGTGAAGCCGCCGTCGCGGGCGAGTGCCGGCGGTTCGTCCACGAGCGTGGCGCCGATACGCTCTCGCAGGTCGGCCAGGTCATCGAGACCGGAGGCGAGGCTGCGCAGCAGCGGCGCCTGAAACGCCTCGAGCTCGGCGCGCACGCGAGGAATGGCGGCGCACGAGTCGCGCAGGGCGACGAGGTCGCGCGGCCCGGCGGTGCCGAGCGACGCGCGCGCGACCAGGCGCTCGAGGTCGTGCACGGCCGCGAGCGCCTCGCGCAGGCGCCCGCGCTCTGGCGTGCGGAAGGCGAGATCCTCTACGGCGTCGAGGCGGTCGCGGATCGGCTCGAGCGACAGCAGCGGCCGCAGCAGCCAGGCGCGCAGGAGCCGGGCGCCCATGGCGGTGGCGGTGCGATCGATTTCGTGCAGCAGCGAACCGTGGGTGCCGCCCTCGCTCCCGGTCACCACCTCGAGATGGCGCAGCGTCACCGGGTCGATGACGAGGTTTTCAGCGGTGGTGCGGTACACGACCGCGCGCACGTGCGCGAGATCCGCCTTCTGCGTCTCGCGGAGGTAGTGGGCCAGCGCGCCCGCCGCCATCGTGGCCGTCTGGTGGCCGTTGAGGCCGAAGCCCTCGAGGCTGTGCGTGTTGAGCTGCCGCAGCAGCGTCCGATTCGCGGCGTCGGGGGTGAACGCTTCGGGGTCCAGGCGGGTAACCGGCAGCGACAGCCGGGCGATCTCGGGCACCGCGTCCACGACGGGAGAGTCCTCGGGTACGACGATCTCGCGCGGCCGCAGCACGGCAATCTCGTCCGACAGCGCCTGCAGGCCGGGACGGCCGCGGTATTCGGTGGCGCTGAACTCGCCGGTCGACAGATCCACCAGCGCGGCGCCGACGACGTCGTCGGGGCCGAGCTCCAGCACCGTCCGGCCGTCATCGAGGAGCCGGGTCCCGGCACGCCGTCCGGGCACGATGGCCATGAGAAACGACGGCTCGCGCGCGTCGAGATACGACTGGTCGGTGAGGGTGCCCGGCGAGACCACGCGGACGACTTCGCGCTTGACCACGCCTTTCGCGGTGCGCGGATCCTCGACCTGCTCGCAGACGGCCACGCGGAAGCCCTTGCGCACGAGCCGCGCCAGATAGCCGTCGGCCGCATGGTGCGGCACGCCGCACATGGGGATGCCGTTGCCGCCGGCGTCCTTCGATCGCGAGGTGAGCGTGAGATCGAGCGCGCGGGACGCCGTGAGCGCGTCCTCGTAGAACATCTCGTAGAAGTCGCCCATCCGGAAGAAGACGATGGCGTCCCGATGCTGGCGCTTGGCTTCGAGGTACTGCCTCATCGCCGGGGTGACGGTGGCGGTGCTGGACATCGGTGGCGGGGCGGTCTCCTTCGCCCGCCCGGAGGGCGGGCCATCAAACACTGTCTGGCGAGACGCCGCCTGCTCCGCGGCCCGAGGCGGCGTCTCGCCAGCGCTATTATCGTTTAGTCCCGATGATCACCCTGGCGCTCGATACGAGCACGCGCACCGGCGGCTGCGCCGTGCTCCACGGCGACGACGTGCTGGCCGAGCTGCCGGGCGACGTGGCTCGCACGCATGCCGAGCGGCTGCCCGGCGACCTCATGGCCGTGCTCGACCGGGCGCGCCTCGCGCTGCCGGCGGTGGACGTCTTCGCGGTCGCCATCGGGCCAGGTTCGTTCACCGGTCTGCGCGTCGGGATTGCCACGATGCAGGGGCTCGCGCTCGCCGCGGGGCGGCCGCTCGTCGGCGTGTCCGTGCTCGACGCGCTGGCGCGCGCGGCCGGCGGTGCCGGCGGGGCGGGGGGGCGCGTGGCCACGTGGATGGACGCGTGGCGCGGCGAGGTGTTCGACGCGTTGTATGACGGCGTCCGCGAGGTCCAGGGCGCGAGCGTCGAGCCCCCGGAGGCAATCCTCGCGCGCCTGCGCGGCACGCCCACGCTGTTCATCGGCGACGGCGCGGCCGTGCATCGCGCGGCGATCTCGGCGGCCATGGGCTCGCACGGCGTGCTGGCGCCGGTACTGGAGCCACCGCTCGCCGGCATCATCGGGCGGCTGGCGCGGGGCGAGATCGACGCGGGACGCCGGCCCGGTCCGGCCGAGATCCAGCCGCTCTACGTGCGCCGCCCCGACGTGGAGCTGGTGCGGGACGCGCGTGTCGAACGCTGAGATTCTCGACTGCCGGGTGGAGCCGTTCGACGGAGCGGCCGATCTCGACGGCATCCTGGCCGTCGAAGCCGCGTCGTTCACCAACCCCTGGACGCGGGCGATGTACGAGTGGGAGATGCAGAACCGCTCGGTGTGCCACATCCTCGTGGTCCGCACGCCCGGCTGCCCGGTGGCGGGGTTCTGTGCGTTCTGGCTCGTGGTGGACGAGATTCACATCAACAACGTCGCCATCCTGCCCGAGTACCGCGGGCGCGGATTCGGCACGCGTCTGATGCGGCGGGTCCTGACGGAAGGGCGCCGGCTCGGTGCGACCCGTGCCACGCTCGAAGTCCGCGCCTCGAACGACGCGGCGCGGCGGTTCTACGAAGGGTTGGGGTTCCAGGCCACGGCCGTCCGCAAGCAGTACTACACGAACCCCGTGGAGGACGCCGTGATCCTGTGGCGCCAGCCTGAAAACAGCCCATGATTTTGTCGTGGCAACAGGGGATTGAGCCGCCAAGACGTCTGTGTTACCTTGCCCGTGGCAGTACGCGTCATTCGTCACCCGAAAGGAGGGTACGACCATGAACACTGCGGAATCGCAGGAGGTAAAGCACTTCCTGCTGCAGAGCCACGATCAGTACCGGGAGCTCGCCGAACGGCACCACGCTCTTGATGATCGCCTCCACGAGCTCATCTACAAACCCCACCTCTCTGAATCCGAACAACTCGAAGAAACCACAATCAAGAAGCGGAAGCTCGCCCTCAAGGACCGCATGGAACAGATCGTCGTGGAGTGGGCCCGCGACCATCACGCATCGACATCTTAAGTGCCGCGGGCTGGTCCGTCTCCGCGGGGGCCCCGATGGCCCCCGGGTACGGGAGAATGAGGCGGACCTCGACTGATGCGCATCGACCCGGCCGGTTGGCCGTTCGTAGGAGCAGGACTCGTCATTGCGGCCCTGGTGGCCGCCGCGGCCGGAAGCACATACGGCATTGCCGTTCTGGTGCTTCCGGCCTTTTTTCTCTTCTTCTTCCGCGATCCGGAGCGCCGCGTCGCGGCCGGGCCGGGTGAGGTGCTGTCGCCGGCCGATGGACGTGTGATGGTGGCGGGGGTGCCCACGGGGAGCTTTCCCGCGGACGCCTGGCAACAGGTGACCATCTTCCTGTCGCCGATGGACGTCCACGTGAACCGGATGCCGGTGGCGGGGCGGGTGACGTCGGTGAAGTACCACCCCGGGAAGTTCCTGCCCGCGTACAAGCGCGAGGCGGGAGACCTCAACGAGCACACCGAGGTCGTGGTCGACCACGGCGGCGTGCCGATCGTGGTCCGGCAGATCGTGGGCATCCTGGCGCGCCGCATCGTGTGCCGGGTTCGCGAGGGAGACATGGTGGACGCCGGCGGCAGGTTCGGCGTGATGAAGTTCGGATCGCGGATGGATGTGTTCGTCCCGCAGGGCAGCACCCTGCGAGTGCAGGTCGGCGACCGCGTGACGGCCGGCGTCTCGGTGATCGCCGAGCTGCCCTCAGACCCCCGGAGAGGCGCACAGGCATGACCGACCCTCTCGAATCCCGCCGACGCCGCTTTTCGGTGCTCACGCCGCTCCGACCGGCGGGGTCGGCGTCGCGCGGCGTTCGCCGCGGTGTCTACCTGCTGCCGAGCGCGTTCACGATGGCGAACCTGTTCTGCGGCTACGCCTGCATCGTGCACGCGATGCGGAGCGAGTTCCACGTCGCGGCCGCGTTCATCGGCATCGCCATCGTGCTCGACATGCTCGACGGCCGCATCGCGCGGATGACCGGCACCACGAGCGCGTTCGGCCTCGAATTCGACTCGCTGGCCGACGTGGTGTCGTTCGGGGTGGCGCCGGCGGTGCTGTCGTTCGCGTGGGGGCTGCAGCCGCTCGGCCGCATCGGCTGGGCCGCCGGGTTCCTGTTCGTGGCGGCCGCGGCCGTGCGCCTCGCGCGCTTCAACATCCAGTCGGCGTCGCACCAGGACAAGCGCTACTTCGTGGGCATGCCCAGCCCGCCGGCGGCCGGCGTGCCCGCCGCGACGGTGTTCGCGTTCCCGCAGGGGCTCACCGGCCCCTGGGAAGCCGCTGCCGTGCTGGCGATGGTGATCGTGCCGGCGCTGCTCATGGTGAGCACCGTCCGGTTCCGCAGCTTCAAGACCATCGATCTGCAGTCGCGGCGCAGCTATCCGGTGCTCTTCCTCCTCGCGCTCGGCCTCGCCGCGCTGGCCGCCAGGCCGGAGGAGGTGCTGCTCGTGGCCGCCTACGCCTACCTGGCGTCGGCGTTCATCGGCATGGCGTGGACGCGCCTCCGGCGCCGGTCGGCGCCGTCGGCGTCCGCTGAGTGAAGGGCCAGGCGTGTTGAGCGCCGTCGCCCCTTACGTGGCGGGGGCAATCGGCAGGCGGACGATCACCGTCGTGCCGCGCTCGCGCTCGCTCTCGATGGCCACCGTGCCGCCGCTCAATTCGACGTTGCGCTTGGCGATCGGCAGCCCGAGCCCGGTGCCGGTGGCCTTGGTCGAGAAGTAGGGCTCGAAGGCGCGCGCCAGCGCTTCCGGGTCCATCCCGCCGCCCGTATCCGACACCCGAATCGCGACGAAGCCGCCGGCCGATTTCGCTGACGCGTCCGCGGACCCGTCGACCGTGGCGCTCACCGAGAGCGCGCCCCGGCCCGGCATGGCGTGCAGCGCGTTTTCCACCAGGTTGGTGAGCGATCGCGTCACAAGGGTGCGGTCCACCAGGACCGGCGGCAGCGACTCGGGGGCGTCCAGGCGCACCGCGATGCGGTCGCCGAGTCCGGCGCGATACGGATCGACGATGTCGCGTACGAGATCGGGCACGCGCACGATGCCCGGCTTGGCGGTGGGTGACGACGCGAAGTTCGAGAACTCCGACGAGATCTGCCGCAGCAGGCGCACCTGGGTGAGGATGGTCTCCACGCACTCGCGCAGCACCGGGCCGAGCGGCTCGCCGCGGTCGGCGTGCACGCGGCGGAGGTGCTCGGCGTTGAGCTGAATCGGCGTCAGCGGGTTCTTGATCTCGTGCGCCACCTGACGCGCCATCTCGGCCCACGCCTCGAGCCGATTGGTGCGCTCGAGCTCGGTCCGCTGCCGCTGCAGCTCGGACGCCATGCGGTTGAAATCCTCCACGAGCCGCCGCAGCTCGTCCGACGACGTCGCCGCCACGTGCACGTCGAAGTCGCCGCGTGCGATGCGGCCCGTCGCCCGCGTCAGCCGGCTCACGGGGTCGGCGATCCGTTCGGCCATCGTGTAACCGAGGCCGGCCCCGCCCAGGATGAACAGCAGCGCGGCCAGCAGCACGCGGCGATCGAGCGCGTCGATCTGCGCGTCGATCTCGCGCTGCTGCAACGTCAGCGGTACGGTGAGGATGGCCTCGGTCGAGCGCACCACCACCGGCGCGGCGGCCAGCAGGTACTCGAACGCGCCGATCCGCTCGCGCGCGACGGCCGCGGCTTCGCGCCGCAGCGCCAGCGCGCGGTAGACGTCGGCGTTGGCGCGAGTGGGCAGCAGGCCCGAGGCGAACAGGTTCCGCTCGCTGGTGGCGACCAGGCGCGCGCCCGCGAAGATGTTGGCGTCCTGATCGATCAGGCGCGACACCCAGACCATCAGGTTGTCGTCCACCCCGGCGCCCTGCAGCACGGCGCTGCGTTCGACGAGGTCTTCGACCACGCGCGTGGCGGCCGTGGCGGTGCGCTGGGCCTCGGCCTCGACGTTCGCGCGCATCTCGTTGGCGACGAAGGTGCGCGTGACGATCGCCAGCAGCACCACGGGGACGAAGACGGCGGCGACGAACGCAAGAAAGAGCTTGCGGTAGAAGCTGGCGCGCACCTCGCGCAGCAGCGAGCGTCCCGTCGTGCGCCGGCCCCCGGCCAGCGCGAAGACGCCGTTGGCGCAGAGCAGCAGCACGTAGGCGAGCACGGCAATCACCGTCAGCTCGGCGACGTTGAAGAAGTGGCCGAAGGCGGTCACGCTGGGGAAGCCGAGCGCGTAGATGCCGCCGCGGTCGTTGAGGACGAAGACGTCGAACGGCTGCGTCCCGCGCCGCAGCCGCGCCCACACCGGGTCGCGCGACTGCTCGACGCGGGCGAAGGCGGCGTCGTCGAGCGGCCAGGCGGTGCCGCGCGAGGAATAGAGCGGCGAGCGGCTCCAGCCGTACACCGCGTACTCGACGTCCTCGCCGGATTGTCCGGCGGTGCGGAGCGGATCGGTGGTCTGCAGCACCTGCACGTAAGGCGTGCGCGAGGAGGTGAAGGGCAGGTTCTCGTAGTCGAGTACCGCGTGCACGACGATCGAGCCGACGATGGCGCCGGGCGAGCCGCCGACGCACAGGGCGCGGCCGGCGTGGAGAATCCGGCGTTCTTCCGCGAAGAAGGGCGACACTTCCTCGGCCACGTCCCAGTTGCAGGTGCGCTCTTCCGACGGCGGCGCGGCGCTCAGGTCCTCGGGCAGGTTGAACGCGAAGCGGCTGACGAGCGCGCCGTCGCGGCCGTAGACCTCCACCGACGAGGTGACGGGATAGCGGGCGAGCGACGTGGCCTGCCAGATCTGGAACGCGCGATCGGTGCTCGCGTCGAACGGTGCCGGCGGCGCCGCCGCCGCCACCAGATCCGTGAGGCCCGGGATCTGATCGATCTGCGCCAGGCTCTCCTGGAGTTGCGCCTGGACAGTCGCCCGCTGGCTCAGGGCGATCGGGGCGTAGCGCGTCTCGACGAGCCGCGACTTCGCCTGCCAGGCGAGGTGGAACATCGTCGGATAGAAGGCCACCGCCGGCACCACGAGCCCGAGCGCCAGCAGAATCATCCGGAACGCCTGCGAGCCGTGCCGGTACCGCCCCCGGATCGGCCGCGTGAAGATGGCGATGGCAATGGCCGCCGCGATCGCGGCCATCTGCGGCATCTGCTCGGCGGCGTCGAGCCGGATGAGCCCGTTCCAGACGACCAGCGGCAGCACCCAGCACCCGATGGTGAAGATGTGGCCGTACCACCGGCGCCGCAATCGCCACCGGGCCGTGCCGGCGAGGAGGAGCAGCACGATGATCCCGAAGGTCGCGGCGTGCGCCGCGACGAGGCCGACCTGCAGGGCGAGAGTGGCGCCGTTCCACGGCGGCAGCGAGAGGCGCAGCAGGTCGAGCGTGGACTGCGCCACGGTATCGCGCAGGAGCGCGGTGTGGATGAGCAGCACGACGGCCGCCACCGCGCCGGCCAGCGCCTGGTGCAGTCCGTAGAGGACGAGCGACGGGACCGTGTCGACCGATCGCCGCTGACGTCGCCGCGGGCGGCCGGCCGCCACCAGATGGAGGACGACGGCGACGAGCCCGCCGACGAAGAAGGCGGTCAGCAGAAAATCGAGCGGCGAGGACAGAAACGGTCCGGCCAGCGAGGAGACATAGGAGTCGTCGGTGACGAGCGGCCAGGTCGCCCAGCGGGAGGCCGGCGCGATCTCGAGCACGAGCCGCGCGCCCACGAGCAGCGCCGCCAGGGCGAGCGACGCCACGATGCGTGCCTGCCACGTTCGCGCCGCGCGGCGCCAGTCGAGAATCGGCGCCGCCAGCAGGAGCAGCCACGCCGCCACGACCGCCAGCGTGATGGTCCGCAGCGCCTCGCGCCAGCGCGCCCGGGTCGCGGCGAGGTCCGCCGGGCTCACGCTGGCGCTGAGCAGCCGCTCTCCCGTGGGCGCCACGACCTCGAACGACGAGCGATCGGCCGTTCCCGTGCGCTCGAACGGCAGCGCCAGCGACACCGGGGCGCGCCAGGTGTCGAGGTGATAACCCTCGGGCGCTCCCTGCAGTGACGTGGCGGCGCGGCCGCGGCCCGAGACGTCGAGCTCCCGCTCGGCGGCGACGAGGCCGATGCGCGTCGTGCCTTCGACGACGGGCACGACGTAGACCAGGCGCAATCCGAGCGCGCCTTCGATGATGAACCACGACTCGCCGTCCTGTGCCCGATCGGACGGCAGTTCCGACGGCCGGCCCGCCCAGGCGAGCGGCTGCACGCCGGCGGAATAGACGCTGAGCGAGAGATCGCCGTCGGCGACGCCCGGCGCCTGGGCGAGGCGCTCGAAGAGCGCGCGCGTCGCGGGCAGGTCTTCGTTGAGGGCGGCGCGAACCGCGACGGGATCGGCCACCGCTCGCGCCTGCCGTTCGAGGTCGCCGGTCAGGTCGGCAAACGAGCGCTCGACCTCGGCCACGATGCGCCCGCGCATGGCGGTGTCGTCGCCGCCCAGAATGCGATCGGCGACGAACAGTCCGGCGACATAGACCGCGCCGGCGCAGACGAGGCCCCACGCTGCCAGCCGCGCCACCGCGCGCCAGGGAAACACAGCGACATTGTAGGCTTTGGGCTCTGGGCTCTAGGCTCTAGCCGGCTAAAGCCCAAAGCCCAGAGCCGAAAGCCTTCTACAATTACGCTGTGAGGCGGTTTCACATCGCCCTGCGGGCACTGAAGCGCGGCGGACTGGTGGCGGCGGCGAACTGGCCGATCGTCATCATCCAGGCGTCGGCCGACGCGCTGTTCAAGCTGGTGGTCGCGGTGCCTTTCGTCGGCGGCGTGGTGCTGGTGGCGCTGATTGTTGGCGCGGAACCCGGCGCACTGCTGCACCTCGACGTTCGCGATCTGGCGGCCACGATTCTGGCGCTGCTGCTGGCGCGGCCGCTGGCGCTCGCCGCCTTTGCCGCCGCGATGGCGGTGGCCGTAGTGGGCGCCTCGGTCTTCAGCTTCCTCTTGAAAGGCGGCACGGTGGCGCTGCTCGTGCGCGCGGAGCGCGAAGCCGCTGCCGTCGAGGAGCCGCCGCTGCAGTTCTCGGTGGTCGCGACCGGCGCGGTGTTCACGGTGGAGCGCTTCATCGAGGGCGCGCGCGAGCTGTTTCCCCGGTTTCTCCGGCTCGGATTCGTGCTGATGGCGGTCTACGCGCTGTCGGGCCTCGCGCTGGTGATGGTGGCATTCGGAGGGGCCGATGGCTGGCTCCTGACGATCGGCGCGACGGTGCTGTTCGTGGCCTGGATCACGGCCATCAACCTGCTGTACCTGCTGTCGCAGATCGTCATGGCCGCCGAAGGGTGCGGCGTCGGCGTCGCGCTTCGACGGGCGGTAGGGTTCGTGCGGCGTGTGCCACGCACGGTGGCCGCGGTCTGTCTCGCCATCCTGGCGCTGGTCCTGCTCGCCACGTTTGCCTCCCTCGTGGCGGCGACCGCGCTCGGGCTCATCGGTTTCGTGCCGTTCGTCGGGCTCGCGGTCCTGCCATTGCAGCTGCTGGCGCTCGTGCTGCGGGCGCTGGTGCTGCAGTACATCGCGCTGGCGTCGGTGGGTGCCTACTCGGCACTTTATCGCGGGCACGCGTCCGAGGGCACCGAGCCGGTGGCCGTGCGCGCGGCGCGTGCCGAAGCGGGGTAGGGCGGTGCCGATACGCGACGTCGAGCGGTTCCTGTCGCCGGCCGGCCGCGAGCTCCGGGAGTCGGCCATCCGTCGCATGGGCACGGCGGCCGCGCGCCATCCCGACGTGATCTCGTTCGCGGCCGGCTATCCGGCCGCCGACCTCTTTCCGCTGGACGAGTTGCGCGCGATCGCGGCCGACCTGCTCACCGGCGGTGGCGACGTGATCCAGTACGGCCCGACCCGCGGCTACGCGCCGCTCCTGGAGGCGCTGACCGGCGAGATGGCGCGCCGGCAGGTGACGGTGTCGGCGCAGGAGCTGATGGTCACGACCGGCTCGCAGCAGGGGCTCGACCTGATCGCCCGCGTGCTGATCGCGCCGGGCGACGCGGTGCTGGTGGAGGCGCCGACGTTCACCGGCGCCATCGCCGCGTTCGGGAACGCGCGTCCGCGCCGGCTGGCCGGTGTGCGACAGGACGCGGACGGCCTCGACCTCGACGATCTCGCGCGCGTGACCGCCCGGCTTCGCCGCGAGGGCACGCCGCCGAAACTGCTCTACGTGGTCCCGAACTTCCAGAACCCCACCGGGAAGCTGCTGTCGCAGGATCGACGGCTGGCGCTGCTGGCGTGGGCCGAGGAGCACGACTGCCTGATCGTCGAAGACGATCCCTATGGCGCGCTGTACTTCGAGGGTGAAGCGTCACCCGATGCGGTGCGGCCGCTCAAGGCCGCCGACGAATCGGGGCGGGTGATCTACTTGAGTTCGTTTTCGAAGACGCTGGCGCCCGGGTTCCGCGTCGGCTGGATGGTGGCACCGGCGGCACTCGTGGAACGCTTCGAAATCGCCAAACAGGCGGGCGATCTGGCGAGCGGCTCGCTGGATCAACGGATGGCCTGCGAGGCGATGCGCCGCGGCGTGCTGGACCGTCTGGTCCCGCGCCTGCGCGCGACGTATCGCAATCGCCGCGATGCGCTCGTCGCCTCGCTGCGCTCGCGGCTCGATGGACGGCTCTCCTGGACCATGCCGCACGGTGGATTCTTCCTGTGGGCGACGCTGCCCGAAGGCGAGCGGGACGAGGCGCTGCTCGAGCGCGCGCTCGAAGAACGGCTCATCTTCGTCAGCGGCAGCGCGTTCTTCGTCGACGGCACCGGCCACGACACCATCCGGCTGGCGTTCTCGGCGGCCTCCGAGTCGCAGATCGACGAGGGCGTGGCACGCCTCGCGCGCGCGATCAGGCCAGCGAGGCTTCGCCACGAGCCGACCTACACAGAGGCTCCGCCTCGCTAGCGCCGCGCTTGTTGCCCGCCCTCCGGGCGGGCGATCGGCGGACTTACGAGCCGCCAGGGAGACGCTCACGGGTCAGCGGCTTGCCGGGCAGCGTGAGCAGCGGCTCCGGCGCGCTCTCGTTGAACATCAGCGACAGCGCCCGCAGGCCGAACGTGCGCCCGTCCTTGAGCACGACCGCCACCGCCACCGTGCGCGGCACGAGCGCGTCGCTGACGAGCGGCGTGCCGTGCACCTCGCCGGGGAGGGCGAAGGTGCCTTGAGGCACGCCGGTCAGCGGCGCAAACCCCGAGAGCGACGGCGTGAGGCCGGCGACGAGGACACTGCCGTCGAGCGCCAGCGGCGGCGCCACCGCCCGCGTGCCGCCGTCCCGCTTCCAACGCTGGTGCCCGTTGCCGGGGTTCACGGCGCGGACGACCGCGTCCAGCGACCCGTAGTACACCGCTTTAGGGTTGGCAGCGCCGTCGGCGGCCGCGCCCACGACGTCGCCGCCGGTGCGCCACGTCCAGCGCACCTTGCCGGTGCGGGCGTCGAGCGAATGGAACTGCTTCTCGGTGGAACCGACGAAGAGCGCGTCGCCGAGCAGGAGCGGGGGGCTGAGGCGCCCCTCGAGCGGGCGCGCCCACTGGTCGCGGCCGTCGGCAAGCGCAAGGGCGACGACGCGGCCCTCGCCGTAGGTGGCAAAGAGGGTCGTCGCCGACACGACGAGGCCGGTCGCATCACCAGCCGGCGGAAGTGTCCGCGACCAGAGTTCGCCGCCCGACGCCGCGTCGAAGGCGTGTGCGAAGCCGGCGCCCACGGCGAGGACGTGCGTCCCCGCGAGCGCCAGGTACTGCAGCGTGCCGCGCGCGTGGCTCATCCACCGTCCGGCGCCTGAGGTCGCGTCGAGCGCGTGCAGCGTGTCGCCGGCCCCGACATACACCACGCCGCCGGCGGCCACCGGCGCGGAGGTGGCCGCAAACCGCACCGACCAGAGCATGTCGCCGTGCTCCCAGTCGAGCGCGACGAGTTCGCCTGAGGCGAGCGGCACGAACATGCGGGATCCTTCGCGCGCGGCCGGCGCGGCCGGGAGCGCCGGCAGCGTGATCATCCAGGCCTCTTCGAGCGGGAAGAGCGCGGCAAACGGCGGCGGCGGCGTGCGCTTGACCTTCTGGGCGGCGGCGTGGCCGGGGCAGACGAGTCCCGCCGTGAACCACAGCGCCGCGACCAGCAGGATGCCGCAATATCTTGGGCGTGTGGCGGCCACGACCACATATAATAGCGATTCCCGCCGGACGTGACCGTGTCGCATCAGACCATCGTCGTTCTCGATTTCGGCTCGCAGTACACCCAGCTCATCGCGCGGCGCCTGCGCGAGCTGTCGGTCTACTCCGAAGTCGTTCCCTTCAACACGCCGCTGGCCCAGTTGCGGGCCAGGCAGCCCGCCGGCATCATCCTGTCGGGAGGGCCGAAGAGCGTGTCGGACGGCGACGCGCCCAAATGCGAGGCGGCGCTCTTCGAGATTGGCGTGCCGGTGCTGGGCATCTGCTACGGCATGCAGCTGATGACGGACCTGCTCGGCGGAGAAGTGCGCCGCTCGGGGCAGCGCGAGTTCGGCCACGCGCACGTGCAGGTGGCGGCCGCCGCCGTGCGGCCGCGGCTGTTCGAAGGCGTTCCCGACCGCTTCAAGGTGTGGGCCAGCCACGGCGACGACGTGGGCGGCGTGCCGGGCGGCTTCAGCGTCGCCGCCACCAGCGCCACGGCGCCGATCGTCGCGATGGAGGCGCCCGAGCGGGCGCTCTACGGCCTGCTGTTCCATCCCGAGGTCGTGCACACCGAGCACGGGAAGGACATCCTGCGCCGCTTCGCCTTCGACGTCTGCGGCTGCCGCGGCGACTGGACGATCGCGTCGTTCATCGAGGAAGCCACCGAGCGGATCCGGCGCCAGGTCGGGCCCGCGGGCAAGGTGGTCTGCGGCCTGTCCGGCGGGGTCGATTCCACGGTGGCGGCCATGCTGATCCACCGTGCGATCGGCGACCGGCTCACGTGCATCTTCGTGGACAACGGGCTGCTGCGCTACGACGAGGCGAACCAGATCCAGAAGCGGT
Source organism: Vicinamibacterales bacterium (assembly GCA_035646375.1). GTDB lineage: Bacteria > Acidobacteriota > Vicinamibacteria > Vicinamibacterales > UBA2999 > DASYRM01. The sequence continues at coordinate 2,235 of DASRPM010000258.1, read as the reverse complement.
TCCGCGAGAAGCTGCAGCTGCCGCTCGACTTCGTGGACGCCACCGAGATCTTCCTGTCGCGCCTCGACGGCATCACCGACCCCGAGCAGAAGCGGAAGATCATCGGCGGGACGTTCATCGACGTGTTCGAGCAGCGCGCGAACGAGCTGGGTGGCTTCGGCTTCCTCGGCCAGGGAACGCTGTATCCCGACGTCATCGAATCGGCGTCGGTGCTCGGGCCGGCGGTGGTCATCAAGAGCCATCACAACGTGGGCGGGCTGCCTGAGCGAATGAACTTCGGGCTCGTCGAGCCGCTGCGCGATCTGTTCAAGGACGAAGTGCGGCGCGTCGGGGTCGATCTCGGTCTCGAGAAGGAGTTCGTGGTGCGGCAGCCGTTCCCGGGGCCGGGGCTGGCCGTGCGCATCGTCGGCGCGATTAGCCGCGACCGCCTCCATCTCCTGCGGCTCGCCGATCGCATCGTGGCCGACGAGATCCGCAAGGCGGGCTGGTACGAGCGCGTGTGGCAGAGTTTCGCCGTGCTGCTGCCGGTGCAGAGTGTGGGCGTGATGGGCGACGCGCGCACCTACGAGTACACGGTGGCCGTTCGTGCCGTCGAGAGCCTGGACGGCATGACCGCCGACTGGGCGAGACTGCCGCACGATCTGCTGGCTGCGATTTCGTCGCGGATCGTCAACGACGTGCGCGGCATCAACCGTGTGGTGTACGACATCTCGTCGAAGCCGCCTTCGACCATCGAGTGGGAATAGCTGTGTGGGAATAGACGAAGGTATTTGAGATGGCGCAGGAGTTCGTCCACCTTCACCTGCACACGGAGTTCTCGCTGCTCGACGGCGCCTGCCGCGTCGACGAGCTGCTCGACGAAGCGGTCAAGCTGAAGATGCCGGCGCTCGCGGTCACCGAGCACGGCAACATGTTCTCGTCGGTCGTCTTCCACGACCACGCCAAGGACCGCGGCCTCAAGCCGATCCTGGGCTGCGAGGTCTACGTGGCCGCCGGCAGCCGTTTCGACAAGAGCGGTCCGCAGACCGAGACCAACCACCTGGTGCTGCTCGCCGAGACCGACGAGGGCTACGCCAACCTGATCAAGCTGTCGTCGGCGGGCTATACCGAGGGGTTCTACTACCGCCCGCGCATCGACAAGGAGCTGCTGGCGCAGCACTCGAAGGGCCTCATCGCCTTGAGCAGCTGCCTCAAGGGCGAAGTCGCGAGCGCGCTGCGGGTCGAACAGGCGCGGCCGGCGCTGGAAGCCGCGGCGCGGCTTCGCGACATCATGGGGCCGGACAGCTTCTTCCTCGAGATGCAGTACCAGGGGATCGAGGAACAGAAGATCGTCAACAAGGGGCTCGTCCCGCTCGCGCGGGAGCTCGAGCTGCCGCTCGTCGCCACCAACGACGTGCACTACCTGCGCCAGGGTGACTACCAGCCGCACGACATCCTGCTCTGCATCGGCACCGGCAAGACGGTGAACGACGCCCAGCGGCTGCGCTACACCGGCGACCAGTTCTTCCTCAAGACCGCCGAGCAGATGGGGGTGGTGTTCAAGGATCACCTCGACGCGCTCAAGAACACGCTGCTCATCGCCGAACGCTGCAACGTCACGATTCCGAAGGGCAAGAATCATCTGCCCAGCTTCGACGTGCCTGAGGGCTTCACGCTGGAGGGGTACTTCGAGCACATCGCGCGCGAAGGCTACGCGCAGCGCCTGCCGCGGCTGCGGCAGTACGCGGAGGAAGGCCGTCTGCGGCATCCGCTCGTCGAGTACGAGGCGCGCCTCGACTACGAGATCGCGATGATCAAGCAGATGGGGTATCAGGGCTACTTCCTGATCGTCTGGGACTTCATCCGCTACGCGCGCGAGCGCGGCATCCCGGTGGGCCCGGGGCGCGGCTCGGCGGCCGGCTCGCTCGTGGCGTGGTGCATGCGCATCACCGACGTCGATCCGATCGACTTCGACCTCATCTTCGAGCGCTTCCTCAATCCCGAGCGCGTGTCGCTGCCCGATATCGACGTGGACTTCTGCGAGCGGCGCCGCGGCGAGGTGATCGAGTACGTCACCCGCAAGTACGGCCGCGAGAACGTGGCGCAGATCATCACGTTCGGGACCATGAAGGCCAAGGCGGTGGTGCGCGACGTCGGCCGCGCGCTCGACATGCCGTTTGCCGACGTGGATCGCATCGCCAAGCAGATCCCGCCGGCGCTCGACATGACGCTCGACAAGGCGCTCAACGAGAACCC
>DASRPM010000257.1:0-17748 GCA_035646375.1 Vicinamibacterales bacterium | reverse complement strand
GCTGTGGTAGGACGCGTGGTGCCCGTCGCGGTGATACTGGGAGCGGCGCTCGTGAGCGCCGCGCCCATGTCCGAGATCCTCATCATCGCCCACCGCGGCGCCAGCGGCCATCGCCCCGAGCACACGATCGAGTCGTACACGGTCGGCATCGCGATGGGCGCCGACTACATCGAGCCGGATCTCGTGGCCACGAAGGACGGCGTGCTCGTCGCGCGCCACGAGAACGAGATCGGCGGCACGACCGACGTGGCGGAGAAGTTCCCCGCACGCAAGACCACCAAGACCATCGACGGGCAGTCGATCACCGGCTGGTTCACCGAGGACCTTACGCTGGCCGAGATCCGGACGCTGCGCGCGAAGGAGCGGCTGCCGTTCCGCTCGCACGAGCGCGACGGGCTCTATCCGGTTCCGACCTTCGACGAAGTGCTCGCGCTCGCCGACGCCAAGTCGCGCGAGACCGGCCGGACGATCGGCGTCTATCCCGAGACCAAACATCCCACGTACTTCCGCTCGATCGGCCTGCCGCTCGAACCGCCGCTGCTCGAGACGCTGGCGAAGCACGGGAAGCGCGACCGCACGGCGCCGGTGTTCATCCAGTCGTTCGAGCAGGACAACCTCGAGCTGCTGCGTCCTCAGACCACGCTGCGCCTGGTCCTGCTCCTCGAGGCGACGGCCAATGTGTCGCCGGCGCGGCTCGCCGAGATCCGCACCTTTGCCGACGGCATCGGCCCCAACTCGCGCCTGATCGTGCCGGCCAACGCCGACGGCACCCTTCGGGAGCCGACGACCCTCGTCGCCGACGCGCACACGGCCGGCCTGTTCGTGCACGTGTGGACGCTGCGCAGCGAACCCGCCTTCCTGTCGCCCACCTATGGCGGCGACCCCATCAAGGAGTACCGGCAGTTCGCGGCGCTCGGCGTGGACGGCATCTTCGGCGACTTTCCCGACGTCGCCTTCGCGGCGCTACGGAAGTAGCTTCGTAAGTAGAGGGCGGTCTTCAGACCGCCCTGCCGCTCTCCGGCTGAGATTGGAAATCGGTCCGGCTGCGTACACTTGAACCATGCAATTGCGGAACGCGCGGCTGTGCCTCGACTGCGACGAGGTCCACGAGGACCATCACTGCCCGACCTGCGCATCGGAGTCGTTTGCCTTCATCAAGCGCTGGGTGCCCGCATCGGAACGCCGCTCCCGCGAGCGCCCGCCGGAACCGAATGGCGCCAAAGGCGAGACCGTCAACACCTACAAGTCGCTCCTCGCCGCGAGCCAGGAAGAGGAGCCGCGCCTCACCGCCTGGCGGCTGGTACGTGGCGGCGCCGTGAGCCTGGCGATTCTCGGCGCGGCCGGTTGGGTGTGGCGGCGCAACGGGCAGCGCGGGGACGAGACGCCTGAGGGCGGCGCGGCCGACAACAATTGACGAGGCTTCGCGTTTTGCGTTCCTTTTGACCGAACGCCCCTCTCCCTCTCGACCATAATCGCGCGCATGACGCGCTATCTGATCCTCGTGACCGCCCTGGTGATGTCGGTGCTCGGCCTGTCGTCCGGCCATCTGCGTGCGGCGGACAAGACGTCGAAAGCCCCCGCGCCGGGAAGTGCATTCAAGGACTGCCGCAACTGCCCGGAGATGGTGGTCGTTCCCGCCGGCTCCTTCATGATGGGCTCACCCTCGACCGAAGCGGGGCGCCGCGACAACGAGCCGCAGAGCCGCGTCACGATCGCCCGCGCCTTCGCCGTGAGCCGCACCGAGGTGACGTGGGATCAGTGGGAAGCCTGCGTCCGTGCCCGCGGCTGCGACGGGCTCGCGGTGGAGGCCGCGCTGCGGCTGAAGAACGACGGCTCGCCGAATCCAGACTTCGTGGACTGGGGCCGCGGCACGCGGCCGGTCGTGGGCGTGAGCTGGTACGACGCGCAGGCCTACGTCGGCTGGCTGAACGAGAAGACCGGGCTCGACGATCGCTACCGGCTGCTGTCGGACGCCGAGTGGGAATATGCGGCGCGCGCCGGATCGACCACGGCCTATCCGTGGGGCGACAAGCTCGATCACAACTACGGCAACTTCGGGAAGGAAGAGCCGGGGCTCGGCGGCAAGGCCGAGGGTCGCGACACGTGGCTCGATCAGACCGCGCCGGTGGCGTCGTTCGCGCCGAATGCGTTCGGCCTCCACGACATGCACGGCAACGCCTTCGAGTGGATCGAGGACTGTCACGAGCCCGATCGCGCGCACCAGCCCGCCGACGGATCGGCGAACAAGCAGGGGAGCTGCCGCACGCGGATGTTCCGCTCCGGCTCGTTCGTCAGCAACCCTTCCATGCACCGCTCGGCCAAACGCACGGCGCCGTATCCGCCGCAGACGCGGGGGCGTAACTACCTGACGATTCGAGTAGCGAAGACGCTCGAATAAGGCGGGTGGGGCGGGTAGGGCTGATGGGGCGGGTAAGAGCGTAGGATCTGGGCACATCGAGCTGGAGGCATGACATGAGCCACGCGCTGTCGCGCCGGGACGTTCTCCGACACTCTGCGCTGCTGCTGGCCGCGGCCGGCGTGGGCCTGCGGCCCGCGTTTGCCGAAGATGGCCAGGCCGTCGTGGCCGACACCGCCTACGGTCGCATCCGCGGCCTCGAGGTGCGCGGCATCAAGGTCTTCAAGGGCGTGCCGTACGGCGCCAGCACCGGCGGGGCGAACCGGTTCATGCCGCCGGTGGCGCCGGCAAAGTGGACCGGCGTGCGCGACGCCCTTGCGTACGGTCCGAGCGCGCCGCAGACGGAGCCGGGTGCACGACGCGCTGCGTCGGAAATCGCGGTGGCCGCGGCGGGGCTGCCGGCCGAGGGCGAGGACTGCCTGGTGCTGAACATCTGGACGCCGGCGGTGAAGGACAACCGCAAGCGGCCGGTGATGTTCTGGTGCCACGGCGGCGGGTTCGCCACGGGCTCCGGCTCGTCGCCGGTCACCGACGGCGCCAACCTGGCGCGCCGCGGCGACGTGGTGGTGGTGAGCATCAACCACCGCCTCAACGTGCTGGGCTTCTCGAATCTCGCGTCGGTCGGCGGATCGGAGTTCGCCGCCTCGGGCGACGTCGGCATGCTCGACATCATCCGCGCGCTCGAGTGGGTCCGCGACAACATCGCCGAGTTCGGCGGCGATCCCGGCACCGTGATGATCTTCGGGCAGTCGGGCGGCGGCCGGAAGGTGTCGACGCTGCTGACCATGCCGGCGGCCAAGGGCCTCTTCCACCGCGCGGTGATCGAGAGCGGCGCCACCCTGCAGCTCGTGGAGCCGGAGGCGGGCGCGCGCGCGGCGCGCGAGCTGCTCTCCACGCTCGGCATCGCGCCCGGACAGGCCAGAGGGTTGCAGGCGGTGCCGCTCGACACGCTGATGTCGGCGTACTTCACTGTCGTCCGCAAGATGAACGTCGATCAGATGACGCAGGGGTTCTCGCCAGCGATGGACGGCAAGATCGTCCCGCAGCATCCGTTCCATCCGGTGGCGTCGGCGGTGTCGGCGGGGGTGCCCGTCATGCTCGGCTCCACGCGCACCGAGCTGACGTCGAGCGCCCGGGTCGAAGACTTCTCGATGACCGACGCCGCGATGCGATCGCGTGTGCGCACGCTGCTCGGCACCCACGCGGACCGCGTGCTCGACGTGTACGGGCGCGCCAATCCGGGCGCCACGCCTGCCGACCTCTATTTCCTGATCGCCAGCGATCATCGCTACAGCGGTCCGGTGATGAAGATCGCCGAGCGCCGCGCCGCGCTCAAGGGCGGCCCGGTCTATCTCTATTACTTCCGCTGGGAGACGCCGGTGGACGGCGGCCGGCTGAAGTCGCCGCACACGATCGAGATCCCGTTCGCGTTCGACAACGTCGACGCGGCCGCACGGCTCACCGGCGGCGGCCCCGGCGCCAAGGCGCTGGCCGATCGCGTGAGCGACGCCTGGATCGCGTTTGCGCGGACCGGCAACCCCAACACGCCGAAGCTGCCGCAGTGGCCGGCGTTCACCGCCGCCGAGCGCCCGACGATGGTCATCGACACGCAGAGCCGCGTGGAGCGCGACCCGATCAAAGAGCAGCGCCTCGCCATGTGGGACGCGCTCGGCTACTCGTAAGCCTCTAGAGCCTCTAGAGCCTCTAGAGCTCTAGCCTCTAGCCTCTGGCCTCTAGCCTTTAGAACAAGGGGAGTACCCAGAGGCTGAAGGCCAAAGGCCAAAGGCCAAAGGCTGCGTTCGTCCCCGGACACGAGCCATCCCGCAAGCGGACAGCTCCGCTAACCCGCAGGGCCGCAAAGCCGTCTTTCCGTGAGGAAATTCGCCGCGGAGCTGGTATTGGTCTTGCCCCGCACCCGCCCGGAGCGATGGTCACATGCGCCTGATGCAGTGGTTCGAGGACTTCCGTTCGGACGCGATCTTCGCGCTCCGTCAGCTGCGCAACGCGCCGGCCTTCACCGGCATCGCGGTGCTGACGCTGGCGCTCGGCATCGGCGCCAACGGCGCCATCTTCGCGCTCGTGGACGCCGCGCTGCTGCGCCCCCTCGAGTTCCGCGATCCCGAACAGCTGGTCAAAGTGTGGGAGCGCTCTCCCACGTCGGCGCGCACGCCGGCGGCGCCGGCCAACGTGGCCGACTGGCTCGAGCGCACGCGCGCCTTCGACGCCTTTGGCGCCCACGTCGGCGGTGTGGGCGCGATGGTGATGAGCGGCGTTGGCAGCTCCGCCGAGAGCGTCCCCCGCCAGTGGGTCACCTCGGGATTCTTCGACGTCCTGGGCGTGCCCGCGATTGCCGGCCGCACGTTCAAGCCTTCCGACGACGACAGCCAGGAGGGGGAGGTCGTCCTGAACGAAGCCTTCTGGCGTTCGAGGTTCGACGCCGATCCCGGGGTGATCGGCCGGAAGATTCGCTTCGACGGCGAGCCGTACACCGTGGTGGGCGTTGTCCCGCGGTCGTTTCAGCAGTTCGGGCGCACGAGCATCTGGGCGATCCTCAGCCCGCCGCGCATTCCGCAGATGCGGACCGCGTACTTCCTGCAGATCATCGGGCGGATGAAGCCCGGCGTGAGCATGGACGCGGCAACTGGTGACCTGTCGCGGGTGGCGAGTGATCTGGCGCGAGAGCTTCCCCAAACCAACGCCGGTCGGGGCGTACTCATCGAGCCGATCCGCGCCGCGCTCGTCGGAAGCGAAGTTCGCCTCACCGCGATGCTGTTCCTCGGCGTCGTGGGGCTGGTGCTGCTCATCTGCTGCGCCAACGTCGCCAACCTGCTGCTGGCGCGCGCGAGCGTGCGCTCTCGGGAGATGGCGATTCGATCGGCGCTCGGTGCGGGCCGGCGGCGCGTGCTGCGGCAGCTGCTCACCGAGAGCGTCATCCTCTCGGCCATCGGCGGCCTGCTCGGCGCGGGCGTCGGCGCGCTGATTCTCGAGGTGGCGCCGTCGATGATGCCCGAGGGCCTCCTCCCGAGCGTCGTGACGCTGGCATTCGACACACGCGTGGCCGTGTTCTGTGGTGTGGCCACGATAGCCGTCGGCGTCGTGTTCGGACTGGCGCCGGCCTGGCAGGCCACGGGCGTCGCGTCCTCGCACGTCATGGCCGCCGACAGCCGCGGCGCCACGGGCCGAGGGGGACGGCTGCGCGCGCTGCTCGTCGCGGGTGAAGTGGCCACCGCCGTCGTGCTGCTGTTCGGTGCCGGGCTGCTGCTGCGCACGCTCCTCGCGCTCGAGCAGGTGGACCGCGGTTACCGGGCCGATCGCGTGCTGACCATGATGGTGGATCCCCTCGGGTCGGAGTACCCGGAACCGGGGGACCTGCAGCGGTTTGCCGACGAAGTGGAGCGCGAAGCGCGTACCAACTCGGCGATACGCAACGTCGCGTGGGCGAGCACCCTGCCGCTCGGCGAATCGCAGTTCGGAGATCTGCCCTTCGAGGTCGTGGGCAATCCAGCGGTTGATCCGCGCCTGCGTCCGCTCGCTGACTACCAGATCGTCAGCCCGGCCTACTTCGAGACCGTCGATCTGCCGATCATCGCCGGGCGCGCGTTCACCGACGACGACACGGCGACGTCCACTCGCGTGTGCATCGTCAACGAAGCGTTCGTGCGACGCCACTTTCAGGGACGGACGCCGATCGGCGCGCGGCTGATGTTCCAGCCGCCTGATTCCCCGGACGCCCAGATCCGGCAGATCGTCGGTGTCGCGCGCCAGGTCAAGGCGCGGCCGGACGAGGCCGAGGACCTGATTCAGATCTACACACCGCTCGCGCAGGGTGGCTTCGACGACATCTTCCTGCTGGCACGCCCCGCCGCCGGTCCCGCCGAAGCGCTGGCGCCCTCGATTCGCGCCGCCATCAGCCGCGTGGATCGCAAGCAGCTCGTCAACGTGGCCGACGTCACGACGCTCGACGACGTGGCGCGCGTCGCCACGTCACGCCACCGCTTCAGGGCCGTGGCCGTGGTGACGCTGGCCGGCCTGGCGCTCGTGCTGGCCATGGTCGGCGTCTTCGGCGTCATGGCATATTCGATCCAGCAGCGATTGCGCGAGTTCGGCGTGCGCATGGCGCTCGGCGCCACACGCGGCGCGATGCTCCGGCTCGTGCTCGGAAGCGCCGCCAGCATGGTGGCGGCCGGTGCCGCGATCGGCCTGGTGCTGGCCGCGCTCCTGTCGCGGCTGCTCGAGACGGTGCTCTTCGGCGTGCAGCCGCTCGATCCCGCCACGTTCGGCGCCGTGGTCGCGGTGCTCGTCCTCACCGCGGCGCTCTCCACCGCGGTGCCCGCCTGGCGTGCCACGCGCGTGGACCCAGCGGCGATCATGAAGGCCGAATAGGGCGGGTGAGGCGGGTAGGGCGGGTGGGGGCATTCATGACAACTTTCGTTCGTGACGTTCGATATGGCATCCGAGCGCTCCGGAAGAGTCCGGGGTTCGCGGGCACGGCCGTCCTGATCCTGTCGGTGGCGATCGGCGCCAGCACCGCGATCTTCTCGGTGTTCGACGCCTTCGTGCTCCATCCGCGGCCGTACCGCAATTCCGAGCAGCTCGTCAGCATCACCGAGGACTACAAGCGGTTCGACATCGCCGGCATGCAGCTCGCCGACCTGGAGCTGGACGATCTGCGGTCGATGACGCGCTCGTTCTCACATCTGGCGGGGATCCGCGCCGGCGACTTCACGCTCACGGGTACGGGGGTCGGCGAAGCGGTGCCGGGCCTCCGCGTATCGGCCAGCATCTTTCCGATGCTCGACGTGAAGCCGATTCTCGGCGCCGCGTTTCGAACCGAGGACGAGGAATACGGCCGCCATCGCGTCGTCGTCATCTCGGAGGGTCTCTGGCGGCGGCGGTTCGGAGCAGACCCGAACATCGTCGGCACGTCGATCGAGATCAACCGGGAGCGCTACCGCGTGGCGGCCGTCTCGCGCCCGATCCTGGAGTATCTCGGGACGGCGTGGGATCTCTGGGTGCCGCTCAGCGTCCCCGCTGCTGAGAAGACGCCGGCCAGCCGCAGTGCCAAGGGCGTGGACGTCGTGGGGCGGTTGGCGCCCGGTGTGACGCTGGCCGCAGCGGCGCAGGACCTCGCCGCTGTCACGTCCCGGCTGTCCGCGCTCCATCCCGCCGCCTATCCGGCGACTGCCGGATTCTCCTTCCAGGCGACTTCGCTGGTATCGACGGTGTCGGGCAGCGTTCGTCAGCCGCTGCTGTTCCTCCTGGCGGCCGTCGGCGTGCTGATGCTGATCGCGTGTGCCAACGTCTCAAACCTGCTGATGGCGCGCGCCGCCGTCAGGCGGCGCGAGATGAGCATCCGCGCCGCGCTTGGCGCGGGCCGGGCGCGTGTGGTCGGTCAGCTCTTGGCCGAGAGCGCGGTGATGGCCGGGATGTCGGGTGCTCTCGGTGTGGCGCTGGCGTCCGTCCTCGTCCGGCTGTTCGAGCTCTACGGGCCCGCCGGCATGGTTCCCGTCGCGGACGTCGGCATCAATGCCTGGGTCGTGGCGTTTGCGATCGGAGTCTCGTCGGGTGCGAGCATCCTGTTTGGCCTGATGCCGGCGCTGGCCACCAGCGCCGGCATGAACGACGCGCTCAAGCAGTCGGGCCGCGGCACCACCGGCGGAGGATCGCGGTTCCGCGAGTCGATGGTCGCGCTCCAGGTCGCCGCCTCGCTCGTGCTGCTCGTCGGCGCGGGCCTTCTGATCCAGAGCTTTCTACGCGTGCAGCGGGCCGACGCGGGATTCAACCCGAAGAACGTCCTGACGTTCGACCTCCAGCTGCCCGCGGCGCAGTATGGCGAGCCCGCGCGGAGGATCGCGCTGTATGACGCGTTCCGGTCGCGTCTGCAGGCGATTGCTGGAGTCGTGTCGGCAGGGGCGGTCGATCGCATCCCGTTCGGCGGACCGCAGGGTGGAAGCAACCTGGGCGTGGTCGGTCGGGCCCTGGCTCCCGGCGCGGCGCAACCGATGGTGCGTCCGTCCCGGATTCTGCCGGGCTACCTCGAGTCGCTCGGGGTGCCGCTGCAGCGCGGTCGTAACTTCACGACGGGCGACACGGCGTCGTCGATACCGGTGGCTCTCATCGAGGACACCACGGCGCGCCGGTTCTTTCCCGGCGGCGAAGACCCGATTGGCAGGCAGATCACCGGCGCCGGGCTGACGGCCACGATCGTGGGGGTGGTTGGCACGGTGAAGCGGCGAGACCTCTCGGTCGCGCCCGAGATGGGCGTCTATTACGCGGCCACTCAGAGAGCCGGCGCCGCGATGACGTTCACGGTGAAGACGACGGGCGACCCGCTGGCCGCGATTCCAGCGATTCGCGTGGCGCTGCGGGAGCTCGATCCGCTGCTGCCGCTGACGCGCATCGTGACGATGGAGCAGCGTCTCGCCGATTCGCTCGCCCGGCGGCGGCTGTCGATGCAGTTGATCGTGTTCTTCGGCGCCGCCGCGCTGCTGCTCGCCGCCATCGGTCTCTACGGAGTGTTGTCCTTCGTGGTCAATCAGCGCCGCCGTGAAGTGGGGATTCGCGTTGCGCTCGGCGCGCGTCCGAGGCACGTCATGGGGCTGGTCGTGGCCAGGCAGGGGCTGGTGCCCGTGGCCCTCGGTATCGTGACCGGACTGGCCGCCGCCGTGGCAGGCTCGCGGCTGCTCACGGCCAGGCTCTTCGAGGTAAGCCCCTCCGACCCCGCCGTGTACGCCTTCGTCACGGCGCTGCTGGTTGTCACGGCCATCGCGGCCATGGTGGTTCCGGCGCGGCGGGCCGCCACGGTCGATCCCGTGATTGCCCTGCGTGAGGATTGATCTCGCCCAAGCCCAAGCCCTAAGCCAGCAACTCCGCCAACTGGCGCACGCTCTTGAGCGTCTCGAGCGCGTTGACGCGCTCGATGATGGCGCTCGTCCGCCGCGCGCCGACGACCGGGATCATCAGCGCGCGCGCCTTGTCGCTCACGGCGGCGGTCTCGAGCGGGTTCTCGCGCGTGCCGGGCGCATGACGCGTGAAGTGGCTCACCGTGCGGCCGTCGCGCAGGGTCACCTCCACACGTCCGCTGCGCGGCGCCGCCGGATCCATCAGCGAGCGGTCGGCGACGAGCTGCACGCGTGCCTGCACGGCGCGGACGCGCGCGTCCCGCATGCGCTCGTACGAGTGGCTGCTCTCGAACGACAGCGCGCCGTCCACCAGCGTCACCGCGATGACGTACTGCAGGTTCACGTCGGGCATCGAACGGTTGTCCACCACGCGCGCGCCGTCGGCCGGCAGGCGGACGACGATGCGATCGACGGTGTCGGCCGTGAACCCGTGCGCCTTCTTCAGCTCGAGGAACGAGTGCAGCGGCGCCTGAATCGGATAGCCGACCGAGAACACCTTCAGCGCCGTCTCGGAGACGAAGAACCGCGACCCGAGCCGGTCCAGCATCTGTTCCGGCCGCGGATTGGCCGAGAACGCCTCGAGCACGTTGTGGTCGCCGTCGAACACGTCGGGCACGCCGGTGAACCCGGTCTGCGCCATGAGCGCCGCCGTCACGCCGTTGCGCGCCCCCATGCCGGCGAAGTCGAAGGCCTTCTCCACGTGCTCGGTGTCGCGCTCCCAGCTCCACAGCCCCGACACCTGCTGCGCCGCGTACGACAGCGCGTACGCGGTCTGGCGCTCGTCCAGGCGCGCGAGCGAGGCCGCGGCGGCCGCGGCGCCCATCGTGGCGCTCACGCCCTCGGCGCTGCGGTGCGTGGCCCGCACCGAATCAGGTCCCAGCGCCATCAGAAACCGGCAGCACACGTCGTAGCCGGCGGCGACGGCGCGCACGAACTCTGCGCCCGAGCGGTTGTCGCGCTCCCCGACGGCCAGCGCCGCGGGCACGACGGCGCAGCCGGGATGTGCCTTCGTGACCGGCTCGAAGTCGTCGGTTTCGTCGGCGTGGGCGAACATGCCGTTGGCAAGCGCGGCGTTGATGGCCGACGTGCGCAGCCCGCTCACGCACACCGTCGCCTCGGACGTGCCCCCCTGCTGACGCACGAAGCGAATGGCCATCTCGCCGGGCTTGAGCCGCGCGCCCGAGACGATGGCGCCGAGCGTGTCCAGGATGCGGTGCAGGGTGTCGCGGGTGACGTCGGGCGGCAGCCCGCGCTCGCGCGCGGAGGCGAGGTAGCGGGCGAGCGCCACGGTGACGGCCGTGTCGCGGGCGGGCGTCTCCGGGCGCTCCTGCGGCGCGGCGTGGGCCCGCCACGGCATCGCGGCTGCGACGACACCTCCACCGAGGCCGCGCAGGAGTCGCCGCCGCTGCCGAACCGGAATGCGTGTACGCGCCATGGCGGGGTAAAGGGTGCCTTGCGGCGACCGCCGGATGATACTCCCCGGACCCCCCGCCTGGGACTAGACTGAGTCGTGCGTTTCCACCCTCCGTCGCTCATCGCCGTCGTCGTGATCCTGGCTGTCGCGGCGGCGGTGCCCGTGGCCGCACAGCGCCTGCCCTTCGAGCGCGCCATCGACGTCACGCCCGGCGCGACGCTCGACATCGCGACCTATCGCGGCAAGGTCACCGTGACCGGCCACGACGCGCGTCAGATTCGGATCGACGGCACGGTGACCGTGCGGCCCTTGGCCGGGATCACCGCCGCGGCCGACCCGATGGAGCTCGCGCGGCGGGTCGCCGATCGGCCGCGCGTCGAGGTGACCGGCAACGTCGTTCGTCTGCGTCCGCCGCTCGACCCCGACGAACTGCGAGCCACCACGGTGAGCTACGTCGTGCGGGTCCCGCGCGACACGCGGATCGTGATCGTGACCGACTCGGGTGAAGTGGCCGTGGATGGCGTGACGGCACCCGTCACGGTGACGACGCAGTCGTCGGCCATTGCGCTCGGCGCCCTCGAAGGCAAGGCCGAGGTGAAGACGGGCTCCGGTGACGTCCGGGTCGATCGCGCCGCGGGCGGCCTGCGCGTCGTGACGGAGAGCAGCGCGATGACGCTGCGTGGCCTTGGCGGAGCGCTCGAGGCGCGCACGCAGAGCGGCGCCATCCGCGCCTCGTTTGCCAGCGCCGGCACGGCCGACGTGGAGACCGGCTCCAGTGCGATTCAGCTCGATGGCTTGTCCGGCCGTCTCGCCGTGCGTACCCAGTCGGGCCGCGTCGAGGTGCGCGGGACGCCGACCGCCGACTGGGACGTGACGACGGGATCGAGCGTCATCGACGCGGGGTTTGCGTCGTCCGCCAAGTTCACGCTCGAGGCGACGAGCCGCTCCAGCTCCGTGCGCGTGCAGGGCCTGACGGTAGACGGCTTCGCCGCCAAGGAGCGCGTGTCCGGGAAGGTGGGCGGCGGTGGTCCGACTGTCCGGCTGGCGAGCCGCAGCGGTCAGATTCACATCGGGCACTGAATCCGCCGGCGTCGACGATGAAGAGTCCGGACCTCAACCTGCTCCCCATCGCCTTTGCGCTGTACGACGAGCTGAGCGTCAGCCGGGCCGCACGGCTCCTCGGGATGAGCCAGCCGGCTGTCAGCATGGCGCTCAAGCGCATGCGCATCGCCTTCGACGATCCGCTCTTCATCCGCGTGCCGAGCGGCGTGACGCCGACACCGCGCGCGCACGCCATCGTGAAGCTGGCGCGGCCGCTCCTCGGCCGGCTGCAGGAAGATCTCCTGCGCGGCGAGAGCTTCGACGCGGCGTCGAGCACGCGCACCTGGACGCTGGCGCTGTCGGACGTCGGCGAGATCGCGTTCCTGCCGCGCGTGATGGCGGCGTTGCGGGCCCGCGCACCGCACTGCAGCATCCGGTCGGTGTGGGTGCCGACGGCGCAGCTCGCGCACGAGCTCGAGAAGGGCGAAGTGGATCTGGCCGTCGGCTACTTTCCCGCGCTCTCGCTCAAGACGGTGCGGCAGCGGCGCGTCTCCACGCAGCACTGGTCCATCGTGATGCGGGCCGATCATCCGCTGCGGTCGCAGCCCATGACGATGGCGGCCTTCAGCGCCGCCGAGCACCTGGTGGTGCGCGCCGAGGGGCGCAGTCAGGAGGTGCTCGAGCGGTTCCTCGAGCGGCGGCGCGTCAAGCGCAACGTGGCGCTGCTGTCGCCGCACTTCATGAGCGTGCCGTACCTGGTGTCGCGCTCGAATCTCATCGCCACCATTCCGCATTCGGTGGCGCTGCACTTCTCGTGTTTGTCGCCATCGGTCGTGGGCGTGCCGCCGCCCTTCGAGGCGCCGACCTTCGACCTGAAGGTCCACTGGCACCGGCGCTTCGACAACGAGGCCCGCAGCCGGTGGCTGCGCGACCAGCTCGCCGAAGTGTTCCGCGAGGACCCCACGCTGCCGCAGCCCAGCCCGCCGGTGGCCGGCTCGCGGACGCGCTCGGTGAACCGCCGCGCGTGATGTCGTTGCGGGTCTTCAGACCCGCCCTCACGATTCGACGAACGCGCGCAGCCGCGCGAGTGCCGAGTCCCACTGACCGGAAATCTGGTCGAGTGTTTCGCGGGCGAGCGCCAGGCGCCGCGTCTCGAGCGCCCAGATCTGTTCGCGTCCTTCGCGGCGCGCGCGCGCCAGGCCGGCGGCCTGAAGCGCGGCCAGGTGCTTGCTCACCGCCTGGCGCGAGACGTCCACGTCCTCGCTCAGCCTGGTGACCGAGAGCGGCCCCTCCGCACAGAGCCGCGTCACGAGCCGGAGCCGTGTCGCGTCGCCGAGCGCGGCGAACACCGGCGCCGACTCGCGTACCCGCGCCGCCGCCGCGCTACGCCCCGGCGACATGCCGCGCGATGTTCTGGACCTGTTCGTCCCAGCCTTGCGAGTTCGAGCGGAAGGCCTCGTCGCGGCGCCCGGGCGGGAGCGCGTCGAATCCCGACTCCACCACCGTCAGCTTCGTGCCGCCGGGCACGTCCTCGAGCGTGAACTCGACCAGCGTGGTCGGCTCGCCCGAGTAGTCCTTCGTCAGATCCACTGCGTCGGGGTGCCAGCGGAACGCGAAGTAGCGCTCGGGCTCCATTCGCACGATGCGGATCTCCATGGTCAGGTGCTCGTAACCCGGGTAGGTGATCTTCGCGCGGAGCACGGCGCCCTCGGCGAACTCGCCCGTGAACGTGGCGCGGAACCACGTGCCGAACTCCTGCGCGCTGGTGAGCCCGCGCCACACGCGGCTGCGCGGCGCCTTCAGGAC
Source organism: Vicinamibacterales bacterium (assembly GCA_035646375.1). Taxonomy (GTDB): domain Bacteria; phylum Acidobacteriota; class Vicinamibacteria; order Vicinamibacterales; family UBA2999; genus DASYRM01. The sequence continues at coordinate 4,169 of DASRPM010000257.1, read as the reverse complement.
GGCGGTCTTCTCGATGCGGTCTGTCGCGGTGGTCGGCATGTGCAACCTCCTGGTTGCACAATGTAGATCGGCTCCGCCTCGATATGCAACCTGATGGTTGCCTAACGCCGAGGTTCTGCCTGAGCCCTAAGCCCTAAGCCTTAAGCCAACCAGGTTCTTACGGCTTGACGACCTTCACGACGTAGTAGTTGACGGCTTGCGGCACGTCCTTGAACCAGTGGGGAAGGCCGGCCGGGATCACGATGAAGTCGCCCTTCTTCAGCTGCCGGGTCTCGCCGCCTTCGATTGTCGTGCCGAGCCACTGATTGGGCCGCGCGAGCTTGCCGCCGATCATCTTGCCGCCGGTGACGAAGGTCGCCTCGCCGTCCACGACGTAGAAGATGTCGGTCTCCTTGTCGTGCACTTCGACCTGGCCCGGTCCGGTGCGGCGGGCCGCGGTGGCCTGGTAGTCCGACCCGGCCGCGAGAGGGCCGCCCTTGGCCATCAGCTCCGCGGTCTTGTCGCGATCGAGGTAGACGACGCCACCCGCGGCGGCTGGCGCCTGCGGTACGGCCGCCTGTGCCGCCGCCGCTTGCGCCGGCGCCGCGGCCAGCGCTTTCTTCAGGATCGCCTCGGCCGCCGGAAATTCCTTCTTCGCGTTGGCAAAGAAGACGCCCTGCGCGACACGCAGCGGCGTCCAGCCGAGGACGGTGCGATCGTCGGGGCGCGCGCCGCGGTCGAGGAGGTACTGCACGATCGAGGGCTGGCCCGACACCACGGCGCCGATGAGCGGAGTGCTGCCGCTCCAGCGCGGATCGCCGACGTTGAGCTCGAGCAGCTCGTCGATGTTGTGCGGGTAGTAGAGCAGGGTGTACTCGACCTCGCCGTCCATCCGGTAGTCGCCGAAGACCGCATGGGCGTTGACGTCGTTTCCCAGCTCGATGGCCAGCTTCACGGCGTCGAGCCGCTCGGCCTCGCTGACGCCGGTAAACGGACCGGGGCTCTCGCCCTCCCAGTAGTCGAGGCCCGCGGCGACCATGAGCGGCGTGATGCCCGCCTTGGTGGGCGTCGTCGGGTTGGCGCCGTGTTCGGCGAGCAGCCGCATCAGCGGCGCGTCGCCGTTCTTGGCGGCGACATAGAACGGCGTGGCGCCGTTGTAGCTCAGAAGGTGGCGGCCCAGACGCACGTTCGGCGGGTTGCGCGCCGTGCCGCCTTCCTTGCCGAACGTCGGCTCCTTCCACTCGACCCGCACGTTCGGGTTCGCGCCCATGTCGAGCAGCTTCTTCGCCAGCTGCAGCGGCGTGACGTTGCCGGTCTGCGGCGGCGTGCCCTGCGGCGTGTTGCCGACGCCGGCGGCGCCGTCGGCGCCCGGCTTGCGCAGCCACGCGACGGTGTGGAGCGGCGAGCCACGCGGATCGGGAGGGTTCGGATTGGCACCCTGATCGAGCAACGTCGCCGCCAGCTCGTAGTACGCGTTCACCACCGCCATGCCGAGCGCGCTCGAGCCGTCGGGGGCGGCGTCGTTCACGTTGGCGCCGTGCTTCAACAGCAGCTGCGCCGTGCCGAGATGCGCGTTGCGGACGGCGAAGAGCAGCGGCGTGAACCCGCCCGTGGACTTGGCGGTGAGGCTGGCGCCGGCTTCGAGCAGTACCGCCGCGGCGTCGGTGTTGCCCTCCGAGGCCGCCCACATCAGGGCGGTCTGCCCGCGATATGGCTCCACCGCGTCTACCTTGGCGCCGCGGGCCAGCAACAATCGCACGGCGTCGGGCCGGCCGGAAAGCGCCGCCGTCATCAGCATCGTCTGCCCTTCGTACACCGTGCCGTTCGGGTCGGCACCGGCCGCGAGCAGGCGCTCCATCACGCTGGCGTTGCCGTTGAGCGCGGCGAAGTACAGCGGCGGCACGTTGTAGCGGGTGGACGCTTTCGTGTTGGCGCCGGCGCGCACCAGCAGATCGACGAGCTGCGGGTTGTTGCGCTGCACCGCCCAGTGGAGCGCGGTCGAGCCGTCGGCGGCCAGCCCGTTCACGTCCACGCGCTTGGCGAGCAGTGTGCGGACGCCGGCGACGTCCTGTCGCTTGGTGGCGTCGATTAGCTCGGCAGGGGATTGGGCGGCGGCGGCCGTCGTCCCGGCGACGAATCCGCTCAAGGTGCACACGACGACGAGGCGCGTGGCCAGATGCATCAGATCCTCCGGGCGGGTGTATCTTACAGCCGGATTGGCTATAGATCTCGAGCATAGGCCGTGGCTGCGGCTGCTGGTTCTTGGAACAGCGGCCTCCATGCTCTGCAGCGCGTGGTGGTCGGCGCCCGATCTTCAGGCGGCTCAGGCTCCGGTTGCCGTTCGTGCGGCCGCACCGTCCACCTCCGCTCAAGCTTCGGCGGACAAGTCCGACCCGGCCGCGCCGCTCGCGAAGTACTGCGTCACCTGCCACAACGAGCGGTTGAAGACCGGCGGGTTCGTGATCGATCCCGCGCAGCTGATCGACGTGGGCGCGCATGCCGACGCGTGGGAGAAGGTCGTCAAGAAACTGCGCACGGGCACCATGCCCCCGTCGGGCGCGCCGCGGCCCGACCAGGCCACCTACGACTCGGTGGCGTCGGCGCTCGAGACGAGCCTCGACCGCGCCGCGGCCGCGCGGCCGCGGGTGGGCACGCTCCCGATCGCGCACCGTTTGAGCCGCACCGAGTATCGCAACGCGGTGCGCGACCTGCTGGCGCTCGGCGACCTGCCGAAGGAGCTGAGCATCGACTACCTGCTGCCGGCCGACAACAGCAGCAGCGGGTTCGACACCATCGCGGATCTGTTGTTCGTGTCGCCGAGTGCGATGGAGCGCTATCTCGACGCCGCGCAGAAGATCAGCCGCCTGGCGGTGGGCGACACCACGCTGCCCGTCCTGGTCAACATTCACCCGCTCGATCCGGAGCACCCGCAGGACGAGCGGGTGGACGACCTGCCGTTCGGCACCCGCGGCGGGCTGGGCGTGCGCAGCGACTTTCCCGTGGACGGCACCTACACGGTGAAGGTGGAGCTGGCCGGCGGCGCCGGTCGCGATCGCCATCAGCTCGAGGTGACGCTGGACGGCGAGCGCGTGAAGCTCGAGGCGTTCGGCGGCGCGCCGGCCGGGCGCGGCGGCCGTGGCGGCGGCGCTCCGGATCCGCGGCTCGAGTTCCCGCTGACGATCAAGGCGGGCCCGCGCCTCATCGGCGTGGCGTTCGTGCAGCGCACCGAGGCGCGCGACGAGGCCACGCTTCGCCCGCGCACGCGCAGCCGCGGCACGCAGCCGGCCATCGCGTCGGTGACGATCAGCGGGCCGCACGGCGCCAGCACGCCGGGTGATTCACCGAGCCGGCGGCGCATCTTCATCTGCAGGCCGTCGGGGCCGGCCGACGAAGCGCCGTGCGCCACGAAGATCCTGTCGTCGCTCGCGCGCCGCGCCTACCGCCGGCCGGCCACCGACGTGGATCTGCGCGACCTGATGCCCTTCTTCGCGCAGGGGCGCGCGGCGGGCAGCTTCGATCTCGGGATCCAGAAGGCGCTCGAGCGGCTGCTGGTGAGCTCACAATTACTGTTCCGCATCGAGCGCGAGCCTGCGAACGTCGTGGCCGGCACGGCGTATCGCGTCTCGGATCTCGAGCTCGCCTCACGGCTTTCGTTCTTTATCTGGAGCAGCATCCCGGACGACGAGCTGCTCGACGCGGCAGCGGCCGGGCGGCTGAAAGATCCGAAGGTGCTGGAGCAGCAGGTGCGCCGCATGCTGGCTGATCCGCGCTCTGAATCGCTGGTCACCAACTTCGCGGCGCAGTGGTTGTACCTGCGGGACATCGCGTCGAAGCAGCCCGACGAGATCCTGTTCGCCGACTTCGACGAAACACTCCGCACCGCGATGCAGCGCGAGACCGAGCTGTTCATCGGCAGCGTGTTCAGAGAGAACCGCAGCGTCCTCGACCTGTTGCGCGCGAACTACACCTTCCTGAACGAGCGGCTGGCGCGGCACTACGGCGTGCCGAACATCAAGGGAAGCTACTTCCGGCGCGTCACCTTCCCGGACGGGAGCGTCCGCGGCGGATTGCTCGGGCACGGGAGCGTGCTGACGATCACCTCCTACTCGACGCGCACCTCGCCGGTTCTGCGCGGCAAGTGGGTGCTCGAAAACCTGCTGTCGGCGGCGCCGCCGCCTCCGCCCGCCGAC
>DASRPM010000256.1:0-24242 GCA_035646375.1 Vicinamibacterales bacterium | reverse complement strand
AGCTCGTCGCGCGTGGCGATGTATTGATTGAGCCCCGGCCGCGTAAGGAAGAGCGACCCCTTCGCCCCGAGCACCGCCGGATCGAACGGGGGCACCGGACCGCTCGAGAACCCGAACAGGGCCAGGACGCCCCGGGGGCGCAGGCAGTTCAGGCTCCTGTCGAATGTGTCCTTCCCCACGGAGTCGTACACCACATCGACACCCCGTCCGCCGGTGAGACGCTTGACCTCAGCTTCGAAGTCCTGACGCGTGTAGATGATAGCGTGCTCGGCGCCGGCCTCGCGCGCGAGCTCGGCCTTGGCCTCGGTGCCGGCGGTGGCGAACACGCGCGCACCGCGCTTCCTCGCCACCTGGATGATCAGCTGCCCCACGCCGCCGGCGCCCGCATGCACGAGCGCCGTGTCGCCGGGACTCAAGGGAAACGTGCTGTGCGTCAGGTAGTGCGCGGTGGTGCCCTGCAGCATCACCGCCGCTCCGGAGCGGAAGTCCACGTGATCGGGCAGCGTCACCACGCGCGCCGCCGGCACGGCCTGGTACTCGGCATAGGTGCCAAGGATCATCGTGTAGGCCACCCGATCGCCGGACCGCACGCCGGTGACACCGTCGCCGGTCTCGACGACGGTGCCCGCCGCCTCCATGCCGTCCACGAAGGGCAGCTGTGGCGGCTTGTACTTGCCGGCCCGGTACTGCACGTCGATGAAGTTGACGCCGGAGATCTCGATCTTCACCAGCACGTCGCCGGGGCCGGGGCGCGGCGTGTCCACGTCCTCGTAGCGCAGCGCCTCGGGACCTCCGTTCGCGTGTACGCGAACCGCTTTCACGTGGCCCTCCGAAAGGCTTACTTGCCCTGCAGTTCTTCGATGAGCACGGCGAAGTTGCCGCCGGCACCGCCGCGGCCGGGGCCCGGGGCCGTGAATCCCTTGGCCTTGAAGCTCTCGGGCAGCGTGAACTCCTTCAGGGCCTGCTCGGGCGTCTTGTTGGCCGCGAGCGCCGCGCGCGCGTGGTCGAGCATCAGCTGGTTGAAGTCGCCGGCGTCGACGAAGTCCTGCCAGGGCAACACGGCGCTGTGTCCTGGAATCACCTTGTCCACGTTCTTGATCTCGCGCGCCGCCTTCTTGAGGGTGGCAGGATAGGCCACACCGCTGCCGCCGTTGGCGCGGTCGATGAACGGCTGCCCTTTGTTCGCGAAGGCGTCGCCCGTGTGCATCACGCGCGCGCTCTTGAAGACGATGAACGAGTCGCCGTTGGTGTGGGCGGCGCCGAAGTAGTGCAGCTCCACCTCTTCCTTGCCGCGGAAGAGCGTCAGCTTGTCCTTGTAAGTACGATCGGAGAGGCCGTGCTTGTTGGCCGCTTCCTTGAACACGTCCATCTTGGCCATGTTGGCGGCGGTGTTCTCCTGCACCACGACCTGCACGCTCGCCGGGAAGAACTGGTTGCTGCCCGTGTGATCGCCGTGCGTATGGGTGTTGACGATGTAGGTGACGGGCTTGTCGGTGACCTTCTTCACTTCGTCGAGGATGGCCTGCCCGTTGTTGGCGAGCTTGGTGTCCACGAGCAGCACGCCGTTGGCCATCACCCACACGGCCGTGTTCCCGCCCTGGCCGGGAACCATGTAGAGGTTGTCGGCCACCTTCTCCGCGGCGGTGACAGGCCCAAAGGCCGGCCCGCCCCCGCGTCCCTGCGGTGGCGCCGCCGCCTGCTGCCCCTGCAGAATCGCCGTGCCCACCCCGCCAGCGAGCACAATCGCTCCGAGCACGAATAGCCGTCTCATGGTCTGCCTCCCGCGTCCGCCCGAAGGGCGGACAATCGAACACTGCCTAGCGAGGCGCAGCCTCGCTAGAGTTATTTGGTCGTGACGCCGACTGCCGACACCCACACGTCGAGCGACGGATGGCCGCCCTGACTCTGGGTGATGTGCCTGGGAAAGAGGACGCCGCCCGGCGTTCTCTCGTAGTCGCGGAACAGGGTCTCGACCATCGCGTCGCCGCTTCCCTGATCGTCCACCCAGGTGTGAACACGATCGACTTCGTCGCGCGCGTTGAGGAGGCCGACGAACGTCTGACCGCCCGCGGTGAACGACACCTCGCTGCCTTGCGGCACGGCGCGGACCGTGGCGCGGTTCGCGCGCGCGGCTTTGAGGAAGCCTTGCGGTGTGAGGTTGAGGTCTCCGTCGTACGCATGCAACGGCACACGCCGGCCCGCGGAATAGGTGGCGCCGAAACCCTGGAAACGCAGCGTGCCGACCTCGTGGGCACTCAGCGCATTGAAGGCCGCTTGCAGCGGATCGCGCTGCTGCGCCGGCACCGGGGCGGTGACGAGCACCAGGCAGACGAGCGCCACCGCGCTCATCGTGATCAGCCGCCGGATCCGCTGGTCCATGCCTACAGCCCCACCCGCCTTACCCGCCCCACCCGCCCTAATTGGCGAACTGGATTTTGTCGCTCATGCCGTCTTCCCAGCTGCTCCAGCCCGACGTCATGCCGTAGGGGGCCCGCTCGAGCACGGCTTCGATCTCGTGAAGCAGCCCGTCTTCGACCTTGAAGACCTCCATGATCTCCCAGGTCCACGGCTGCATCGGTCCCGCCGTCATCGTGCGGCCGGATGGGGTCGTGAACGTACGCGACTTGCCGGCGTCGTGATCGAAGAACACGTAGGACGCCACGACGCCCCGCTCCTCGTCCACGGCCACATAGCGCCGGTCGCGGATGCGGCTGACGAAGTGCAGCATCCCCGATTCGAACTGCTCGCGGCACGTCCACATGCCCGAGTAGCCCGTCGCCGTCTTCGGGTCGGGTCGGGGCCCGCCGTCGCGGCTGGTCTTCGCATTGGTGGAATCGCCGCCGTTCTCGATGCGGTGGCAGTCGTCGGCGAACGGGTAGTTGCCCTTGCCATCGTTGAGCTGCATGCCGCTGAAGTACATGTTGGCGACACGCACGAGCTCGGCGCGCGACTTGCGCCTGGCCGGCGGCGTCACCCGGCTGAACGCCTCGCGCGGCTGCCCCCGTGCCTCGAAGCTCTTCGCCGCCCCATCGCTATGGGCGACCAGGTGCTCCACTTCGGTGATCCGGGCATTCACCACCTTCAGCCGCACCGCCAGGACGACTCCCTGCGGCGCCGGGTTGGCGGCTTCACGCATCGTGATCATCGTGACGATCTGGCCGGCCGTGGGGTCCGCGACGTGCAGCGTGTACGTGCCCTTCCCGGCCACCGAGTTCCAGAACCCGTCGCCCGGCCGCAGCCGCTGTCCGTTCTCGGTGTACTTGACGTTGGCCGCGAGCGGCGCCTTCGACGGGTCCTTCGCCACGAGCGCGTCGATGTACGTGTTCGAGATGCCGATCAGGCACGCCCGATCGCAGCGCCCCTGAGCGGTGATCGTCGTTGCGGCAAGTCCGAATGCGACGATTCCGGCTATGAGTGTTTTCCCCACCTGACCCACCTGACCCACCTGACCCACCTGACCCACCTGACCTACCTGACCTACCTGACCGGCTCGGCCGCGAAGTGTTTTTTGAGCCCTTGCCAGTGCTTGTAATAGTCGCGCTCCAGCAGGTCCGTCTCGAGCGCCCACTTCGTGGGCCGGATCGGCAGCTGCGTCTCGAACAGGAACACCATCGTGTTCGAAAGGAACTGCGGCTCGAGGTTCGCCGAGCTGCCGCGCTCGTAGGCCTCGGCGTCCGGCCCGTGACCCGACATGCAGTTGTGCAGGCTGGCGCTTCCCGGCGCGAACGAATCGGCCTTGCCGATGTACTGCCCCGAGATGAGCCCGAGAAATTCGCTGGCGACGTTGCGGTGGAACGGCGGCGGACGGAACGTGTGCTCGGCCACCGACCAGCGCGGGGGGAAGCACCCGAACTCCATGTTCGCGGTGCCCGGCACCGACGACGGCGACGCCAGCACGCAGTAGATCGACGGATCGGGATGGTCGTAGCTGACCGTGTTGATGCACTGGAACCGGTTGAGGTCGTACTTGTACGGCACGTAGTTGCCGCGCCAGGCCACGATGTCGAGCGGCGAGTGGTCGATCTCGGCTTCCCACAACCCGCCGCCGAACTTGGCGACGATCCGGAAATCGCCGTCGCGATCCTCGAACGCCGCCACCGGCGCCTGGAAGTCGCGCGCGTTGGCCAGACCGGCGGTGCCGATCGGGCCAAGATCCGGCAGCCGCAGATGTTGCCCGTAGTTCTCGCAGATGTAGCCGCGCGCGCTGCCGTCGGGCAGTTCGACGCGGAACTTGACGCCACGCGGGACGAGGCAGATCTCGCCCGGCTGCACGTCGAGGATGCCGAGCTCGGTGTGAACCGTCAGGCGTCCGAGCTGCGGCACGATCACCAGTTCGCCGTCGGCGTTGTAGAAGAACCGGTCGCGCATCGACGTATTGGCGGCGAACATGTGCACCGCCGCACCGGACTGCTGCGTCGGATCGCCGTTGCCGCCCAGCGTGCAGATGCCGTCGACGAAGTCGGTGGGCGTCGTCGGCACCGGGATCGGCTTCCACCGGAGCTGGTTCGGGGTGGGCGGCACCTCGTTGAACGGGCCGCTGCGTACGAGGCCGGTACTGATCGGCTTGAAGGGCCGGTGCGTGGCCGACGGACGGATCCGGTACGTCCAGTCGGATCGGCTCACGCCGCGAGGCGCGGTGAACGCCGTTCCGTTCAGTTCTTCGATGTAGAGACCGAGCGGCGGCCTCTGCGGCGCGTTCTGATCCTTGGGCAGCGCGCCGGGCACGGCCTCGGAGGCGAACTCGTTGCCAAACCCAGACAAATACTCGCGGTCGGAAGCAGCCATGGCGGAAGTAGGCTAGCTCCCCCAGTGGGGCACGTCAAATGACTATAATCGCCACCTTTCCACGCGCCGGAGAATTACTACATGCGAGACGGGATGCGGGGACGCAGCAGCGCCCTCGGACTGCTGCTGACGCTGATGACCGCCGTGACCGCCGCCGCCCAGGCTCCGGGAGCGGCGGCACCTGACGGCGCCGAGCTCTACAAGCGCGCCTGCGCGCAGTGCCACGACGCCGGTGTCAACCGGGCGCCCAACCGCGAGCAGTTCCGCAGCATGCTGCCGGACCGGGTGCTCTCGGCCATGGAGACCGGCTCGATGGTCACCATGGCCGTCGGCCGCAGCGCCGCGGAACGCCGCGCCATCGCCGAGTTCCTCACCGGCAAGACCTTCGCGACGGCACTCTCCACCACCCCGTCGCCGCGCGCCATGTGCACGCCGGCCAACGCGCCGTTCACGCCGGGCAACGGGCCGTCGTGGAGCGGCTGGGGCCACGACTCGTCGAACACGCGCTACCAGAACACCGCGGGTCTGACCGCCGCCGACGTCCCCAAGCTGAAGCTGAAGTGGGCGTTCGCGTTCCCCGGCGACCTGCAGTCGTACTCGCAGAGCACCATCGTCGGCGGGCGCATCTTCATTGGGAGCTGGGGCGGCAAGGTCTACTCGCTGAACGCGGCCACCGGGTGCATTCACTGGTACTTCGACGCCGGCGCCGGCGTGCGCTCGGCGATCAGCATCGGGCAGATCAAGACGGCCACCGGGCAGCGGTACGCCGCGTTCTTCGGCGACCAGAACGGCAACGCCCACGCCGTGGACGCCACGACCGGCGCGCCGATCTGGAAGATCCGGGTCGACGACTTCCCCGTGGCCCGCGTGAGCGGCTCGCCCACGCTGTACAACGGCAGGCTCTACGTGCCCGTGGCGTCGGGCGAGGAAGCCACCGGCGCGGTGCCCACCTACGAGTGCTGCAAGTTCCGCGGCAGCGTGGTGGCGCTCGACGCGGCCACCGGCAAGCAGGTGTGGAAGACCTTCATGATCACCGAACCGCTGCAGCCGACGAAGAAGAACGCCGTCGGCACGCAGCTGTACGGGCCGTCGGGGGCGCCGGTCTGGGCCACGCCGGCAATCGATCCGGTGAAGCGCGCGCTCTACGTCACCACCGGCAACAACTACAGCGACCCGGGATCGCCGATGAGCGACGCCTTCGTCGCGATGGATCTCGAGACCGGCCGCATCCTGTGGCACCGGCAGATGACGGCCAACGACGCCTACACGGCGGCGTGCCGGCTGCCCGACAAGACCAACTGCGCGGATTCGAACGGGCCCGACTGGGACTTCGGCGCGTCGCCCATTCTCGTGAGCCAGCCGGGCGGCAAGCGGCTGCTGCTCGCCGGGCAGAAGTCGGGGATCGTGCACGCGCTCGATCCGGATCGCGACGGCGCGATCGTCTGGCAGACCCGCGTCGGCCGCGGCGGCACCATGGGCGGCGTGCAATGGGGATCGGCGACCGACGGCACCAACATCTACGTGGCCAACTCCGACATCGGCCGCCTCATGCTCACCTACAGCAACGTCACCGATGCCGACCCGAAGCAGGGCGGCGGCATGTTCGCGCTGCGCCTCACCGACGGCGAGCGCGTGTGGTACCAGCCGCCGGCGAGCTGCGGCACGCGGACGCGCTGCAGCCCGGCCCAGTCGGCGGCCGTGAGCGCCATCCCCGGCGTGGCGTTCTCGGGCTCGGTGGACGGCCACATGCGCGCCTACTCCACCACCGACGGCACGATTGTCTGGGACGTGAACACGATCGACGTCTATGAAGGTGTCAACGGCGTGCTCGGCCGCGGCGGCTCGATCGACGGCCCCGGCCCCTCGATCGCCAACGGCATCGTCTACGTGAACTCGGGGTACCCGACTGCGGGAGGCACGCCCGGAAACGTCCTGCTCGCCTTCTCGGTCGACGGGAAGTAGGCCAGCGTCGCTTCGCTCACTGACTGGCGCGCCAGTTCACCGGCTCGAGGGCAATCAGCTGCGGGGTGTCCGGCGAGAACCCGGCCGGGACAGTCGGTTGCGCCGGAAAGATCCAGGCCCTGACGCGGACGTGAGCGACAGACGTATACGCGCCGATAGGGGCGAACACAAAAGGGAAGTTCGCGGTCAACTGCTGGGCTGAGCCGCATCCGCTCAGCGGAAAGGTGCCGTTCGTCTCGCCGGAATCCGGACTGATTCCGCCACCGATACGGGACCCGTCGGCGCGGAGAAGGTCGACCCACACGGACAAGCGGTAGTCGCTTGGCCGCGAAGGCTCACAGTGGATTTGCAGGGTGTACGGGAAACCAGGTCGTACGGTGGAGTTCGCCTCCGGTGAGACCTGGAACCAGAGGCGGACGCTGAGGTCGCCGCTGACCATCGTGTACGTCGGTGTTGAACGTGTTGGACCTCCTCCATCTCCGGGTGCGGTGGGCGACTCGCCACCACAGGCGGCGCAGATGACAGCGCCAAGGAGCAGGGCGAGGGCAGGTCTAGGCATCCCGAACAGAGTACACGCCTCTACTGCTCGGCCACTGTCGTCCACCGTGGCGCGGAAACGCCCTCAGGGAGGGCCGTGCGCGCGACGTTCATGATCATCGCCAGCGTTCCGTAGTACCCCACCGCACACACGAGATCGATCACGCCAGGCTCACCCAGCACCTCGACCGCGCGGGCGTAGAGCGCATCGGCCACGCGCCCATCGGCAAACAGCACCGCGCACAGCTCGAAGATCACCGCCTCGTCGCCGGACAACGACGGCGGCACGGCTCCGGTCCTGATGGCATCAATCGTCGCCTCGGGCACGCCGGCCGCGCGCGCGAGCGGCTCGTGCGTCAGCCACTCGTAATCCTGCCGCCACCGGTGGGCGGTGAGCAGGATGGCGATCTCGCGGAGCCGCGCCGGGATGTGCGAATCGTACCGGAGATAGGCGCCGAAGAGCTGCAGCCGCCGCATACATTCCGGGCTGCGGAGCGCCGCGGCGAACGGCCCCACCACGCCGCCGCGCGGTCCGTTCGAGATTTCCGCCGCCGCATCCCGTTGGGCGGCCGTCATCGCCTCCGGCGGAATCGCCGGCATCCTGTCCACGGAGTTGCTCACGCGATCAGTGTCGCATGAGCGTTTCGCGAGTCTTCGCGAGCGTGAACTCCAGGCTCTCGCGCGGCAGGCTGGTGACGAACGGGCCGACGATCCAGCCGAGACCGTAGGGGATGCCGCGCGTCAGCGACACCGATTCGCATTCGAGGTAGACGCCGCCGTCGCGCTCCTCGAAGCGCCAGTACGAGTTGAGGCGCCACAAGTAGCCGTCCCCCTGGCCAACGGGCTGCTCGCGCTCCCGGCTGGTGCCCGCGTCCGTCACCTCGGCCAGACGCGTGCTGCGAATCCAGCTCCGCGCACGGCCGGGGCCCAGCCAGGCGAAGCGCGCGTGGTGCTCGCCGTCCACGACCACCGTGATCACCTTTGTCATCACGAAGCGTAGCGAGAACGTGAACTCGTGACCGGTGTGCGACAGCAGGCGCGACCGCGCGACGGTCGGCGCATACACGCTCGCGTGGCGGTCGTAGTCCTGCAGCAGCTTGACGGCCGACGCCGCCGTCGCGTTCGGGATGAACACCGCGCCAATCCAGTGGTGAATCATGCCGTCGGGGACGTCCAGCTCGCGCCCGCCCGGTCGCACGCGCAGGCGCTCGATGACGAGCTCGCCGTTGCGCAGGTCGGCGAGCAGCCGTTGGCGCTCGGCCGCCGGGCGCGTGTCGAGCCAGAGAAAGGGGGACGCGGGGCGCGCTTCAGCCGCGGCGACATACGTGTCGAAGGCCTTGACCGTCGCCGGGCGCAGCTCGGCCGCGGCCAGGGTCGCGGTTGAGAGGGCCGCCGCCATGAGCGCGGCGAGCAGACGATTTCCGGGCACATTGGCAGGCATCATCAAAGAAGGTGTAGAAGACGCGCCGATCGGCTCACCGGTAGCAGAACTTCGTACCGAAACCGCTCCGCACGTTCGCGCGCGGCGCTCAGGTAAGGGCACTCGCCCGATGGCGCGGCGCCGACCGCCGCCGTTTATTTGACCGTCAACCTCAACTTTTTGCTGGAACAGGCTCTGCCGTTCGTCGCAGAATCGGATCCTCTTAGCGTGATGTGACACGCACCCCCGTTCATCCGGTCCTCCGCGGTGCCCATGTCTGAAATCGAACCCGGTCTCGAAAGCCTCCCGACCCCCGAACGTCCCCCCGTCGCCATTCGTGAAGGCCTGCCGCCGGCGTATCGCATGCGGGCCGACGCGCACTACGTGGAACAGCTCGATGCGCCGACGAACCCGTCGGTGCGTCTCATCGACGCGCGCACCATCGAGGTGCGTGGCGAGGACCCGCGGCCGGCCGCGCAGTTCGTGGAATCGATCAAGCGGCACGGGGTGCTGCAGCCGATCCTGGTAGAGACGCGCGGCAGCCGTTACCGCCTGATTGCGGGGCGCAAGCGCCTGGCCGCGGCCATTTCCGCCGGTCTCCGCGAGGTGCCGTGCCTCGTCCAGCGCGTGGACGAGGAGCAGGCCGGCCAGCTGGCCGAGGCCACCAACCTGCCGGCTCAGGAGGCTGCTGCGCTGCCCGCCCGCCAGGCGATGCCGGCGCCGGTGGAACGCGGCAGCGGCGCGACCGACCAGCTCGCGCAGTCGCTGCTGGCGCTCGCCTCGTCCGCCAACCTGCTCTCCGGCGGGTCGCCGCTCACCGTAGCGGTCGCCGCCGACCTGGTGCGCGCCGAAGCCGCACGCGCGCTGCAGCTCCTGCTCGCCAGCCGGGTGCTGCGCGACGAGGTGCCGGTATCGCGAATGAAAGTCCCGATGCGCACCGTCGTGGACCGCGCCATGCAGATGACGCTCGCCGAGCGGCGCCTGCGCGCCACCGAGGTGCACGTCCTCGTGGACGGCGTCCGCGACGCGGCCGTGCGAGGCGACGAAGAGCTGCTTGCGAGCGCCCTCGCGGGCCTGCTGATGGCCACCGTGAGCCTGGTCGGCGAAAAAGGCGGCCCGACGACGCTCACCGCGTCGGTCAAGGACGGCCGCGCGACGTTCGCCGTGGCGCAGGAGTCGCTGTCGGTGCCGGAAAGCTGGGTGGAACGCACGTTCGACGTGGCATGGCCCATCGCCAACGCCGCCACCGGCACGCTCGCGTTGATGCAGTCGGCCCGGCGCATCGCCGAGCTCCACGCCGGAACGGTGAGCGCGACGTCGATCGAGTCGGGCACGAGCTTCAATCTCACGCTGCCGCTCGTCGCACGCGAGATGTAGACGTCGAAGAATCGTCTCGAGCGTGAAATTCGCTCTTGCGATCTCCAGTCGCAAGGTCTATCTTGTGCCATGCTCGTTCGCATCACACTACCTGTTGGCGTGCTGAGCGCCAGCGCGTGCAGGCAGTGTGCTGGTGATGCGGCGAGCGCCCCCCCTGGTCATCGTTTTTTCGGACGGGAGGGCTGGTGATCAGCCGACATGCTTTCGGGTCCCGCCTCCGCACGCAGCGCGAGCGCCGGGGCGTCACGCTCGAGTCGATCGTCGACTCCACCAAAATTAAGCTGTCACTTCTTTCGTCGCTCGAACGTGGTGACGCCTCGCAGTGGCCGCGCGGCCTGTTCCGCCGCGCCTACCTCCGTGACTACGCGTGTGCCATCGGCCTGCCGGCCGAACCGCTGGTCGCGGAGTTCGTGCGTCTCTTCCCCGAGGACGGCTCGCCGGTCAACGAAGAGATGATCGCCGCGGCGCAGGAGCCGCTGCGGCTCACGTTCGCGGTCGAACCCGACACGCGCGTGCGCCACCTCGCGGCGCGGGCGATGGCGGTGATCGGGGAGCTTGGCGCCGTGGGCCTGCTCGGCGGCGTCGCATCGGTGGCCATGGGATGGCCGCTGCTGACCGCGTGCGGTGCGGCCGCGCTGATCTACTACCCGATCGCCACGGTGCTCACTGGCCGCGTGCTCTCGCCGGCGAACTTGCGGGGCATCCTCAAGGTGCATCCCGCGGGCACGGCGCATCCGCAATTGGAGCAGGCCGAGGAGCCGTCGCCGCTCTATCTCGTGCCGCGCTCGTCTGTGGCATCCTCGCTGGTGGTCAGCGTCGCGGCCGACGAGTTCGCGCAGCCTCGCACGGCGGCGCGGTAGCGCCGCCACAGCATCTGGCAAACCGGCTTGGCGCCGGTTCGCTGTCTAATTAGTGGACGTGTCCCCCATCGACGAAACCGAAGAAGTCTCGGCGCAGCTCCGCCAGCTCAAGCAGCTGACGCGCGAGATCGACAACTTCCGCGATATCGCGCGCTACATCCTGCCGACGCCCGGCGAGACGCCGCGCCTCGGCGGCGTGGACATCTTCGGCGGCGTGCTGCCGCTCAGCGGCTCGGTGGGCGGCGATCACCTCATCTACGTCGATTTCAAGCAGCGCTTCGACCTCGACGCGCGAATCGCGCTGGCACGCGAGGAGCGGCGCTACGACGTGGTCGAGAACCTCGAATGGTGCCGCCGCAAGGCGGGCATCGCGCTGGTGGACGTGTCGGGCCACCGCATGACGGACGCGCTCCTGGCCGCCATGCTGCACCAGGCGTTTCTGCTCGGCGCCATCTACGAGCTCGACACCCACGGCCGCATCACCCGGCGCCTGTTCGAGAACCTGAATACGCGGTTCTACCAGTCGTCGGGCGCGCACAAGTTCGTGTCGCTGATCTACGGCGAAATCGCCGAGGACGCCAGCTTCCGCTTCCTCTCGGCGGCCATGCCGTTCCCCGTGGTCTTTTCCTCGCGCCACGACCGGTTCATGGAGGTGGGCGACGACCTCCGGGTTTCCTTCCCGCCGCTCGGCATGATGCCGTCGTTCGACGTCATCGACCGGAGCACCACCACGAGCATGCTCGGGTTCAAGAATCACTACGAGATGAACAAGTGGCTGCTCATGGGCCAGGGCGACATCCTGCTGCTCTACACCGACGGGATCGCCGAGCACATGCGCGGGGACGAGGAATACTTCCCCCGGCGGCTCGAATCGGTGATTCGCGAGGCCAAGCGGGGCACCGCGCGCGAGGTGTTCGAGGCGGTCAAGGCCGACCTGGTCGCCTTCAGTCCGCCCGCCGACGACATCAGCCTCGTCGTCATCAAGCGCAGCTGACCCCGAGATCGCGGGCTGCGGTAAGCTGGGAGAGCCAGCTCCGGAAGGACCAACGATGCGCAGACTCTTCGTTTCGGCCGCGGGCGTGATGTGCCTGGCAGGCGCGATGGCCGCCCAGGAGCGTCCGGTGCCTGGCGACTCCGCCCGCGTGGCCATTCCCGGCTGCGCCAAGGGGCGCGCGTTCATCGTGGCGTCCACGCCGGAGCACGAACCGACGCAGGTGGACATCGCGCCGGGCCGCCGCTTCCGCCTGAGCGGCCCGAAGGACGTCCTCAACGACATCAAGAAGCACGAAGGACGCCTGATCGAGGTGACCGGCCTCGTGCGCAAGGCGGCGTTGAAAGGCCCGGGCGGCATCGGGATCGCCGGCGGCCGGGTGCGAATCGGCGGCGGCGCGCCGGTCTCGTCCAGCGGCGACCCGACGCGCACGGCGCAGGGCTACGAGCAGCCGGTGCTCGACGTCGAAGGCTGGCGTCAGCTCGGCGAGAACTGTTCGGTGAGGTAGCCTTCGTAGGGGCACATCTTTAGATGTGCCCGACCGCTAAAGGTGCCCGACCGATCGGCGCGTCTTCCAGGGCGGGTTCCAATCGCCTGCATGAGCCGGTAGCAGCCGACGTACGGAAATCCACGCACTCGCGATGGACGTCGCGGCATGCGACACGCGGCTGCAAGCCACAGGCCGCTGGTCGGGCACATCTAAAGACGTGCCTCTACGAAGAGTCCCGGAAGTCCGGAAGCCTACTCGCGCGCCGGAGGCGTCGCTGGCCGCGCAGGAGCAGCAGCGGGCGCGGCGGCGGGCGGCGTGGCCGGCGGTGGATCGTCCGCGCGACATACCGCCTGCGAGTTGTTCATCACCGTCAGCGTCGTCCCGCCGCAGCAGTACACCGTGCATTTGTCGGGCGCCTTGTAGGTCGAACGCAGCGCCTTGCCGTACTCCGGGTAGGTCGTCTTCGCGCCGCCGCGCGCGGCCTCCATCGGCAGGTTGTACAGCTTCGGGAACTCGGTCAGGTACGGGTTGGCGCCGGGCAGATAGTGCGGCACCTCGCCCGGGGTGCGCGGAATCTCCACCTGCGGCTCGCACGGCTCGGGCAGCACGCGCGCGTTCGCGTCGAGCTCGAACGTGGCGCTGCGGATGAACGGCTCCTCCCAGTAGATCGGGTCGGTGAGGATCATCGTCACGGTGAGCATGTTCTCGTGGCGGATGTAGTGCTCCACCATCGTCGCCAGGTCGCTGTGCGGGACGCCGTTGCGCCACACCAGCCCGGTCTTCATGTGAGTGGTGGTGACGGTGAGGATGCGGCCTTCCCACCGGCCGGTCGAGAACCCGCCGGGCGTATGCGGCGCGTTGGGCGACGGGCGCGCGCGGCCGTCCATCCAGATGGTGTGCGGCGGGCGATCGACGGTGCCGCTCAACTGGTAGGCCACCACTCCACCCGTAATCGGGTCGAGCTCCTGCTGGATGCGGAGATTCTGCGGCCCCATCACGATGTACTGCGACGTGTAGAGGATGCACTGCCGCTCGGGCATGTTCGGCATCGACACCTGGTAGGCATCGGCGATGGCCCGCGCCTCGTCGTTGATCGGCAGGCTGGTGTAGTCGCCGATGTGCGGACCCGGGGCGCGCTCGATCCAGTCCTCGTGCAGCCGGTTGGCCCACGTGCCGGAGAGGTCGATGAGGCTGCCCTGCAGAGCGGCCGCCGCCTGGAGGGCCTGCGCCGAGGCTGGCGGGACGGTCAGCAGCGAGACAAGAGCGAACGCGGCGGCGCTACGTGTGATCGGCATGTCGGGGTCCTTACCTGGCCGCGCACGGCGACGGGTCCCACTTGGACCCGTTGGGTTCCTTCTTGAAGTTGAGGCTGGTGATCCAGGTGCGCGCGAGGTAGGTGGGATCCTCGACGACCGTCGTGATCACGATCCACTGATCGCCGTTCGGCTGACGCACCAGGTCCCAGTATTCGGTCAGCGTCGTCTTGTCGCTGTAGGGGACGCCGTTCTTCCGCAGGTAGCCGGGACGCAGGTTCTTGGTGACCGTCTTCAGGTTGCCGAACATCGGAGGCGGCTGGTTGGCGCCGCGGCCGCGCGCGCCGGTCTCCCACTGCGCGGTGGTGTCGCCTTGCCACGTCGCCGCGCCGCCCGGTGCTTTCCAGTCGCCGAAGTGGAAGAGACGCGTCTGCGTGCCGGCGTCGGCCTCCATCTTCATCGTGTTGTCGTCCTGCCAGGTGATCCGCAGTCGCGTCGGCTGCCGCATCACGCCGGGCGCACCGTAGCCCTTGCACGCCTCGCCGGCGGCTTCGTCTTTCGCAGGATCCCAGACGTCGGCCACCTTCTTCGCGTCCATGTTGATCGGCACGCTGGCGTAATCGCCCTTGGGCGGCGTGACCATGCGCCACCGCCAGTCCTCGGTGACGATCGACACCCAGTTGCCGGTGAGATCGACCGGCGCGCCGGCCTTGCCGGTCGGCGGCGGGCCCGGCGGGGCGGCAGGCCCTTGCGCCGCCAGGCTCGAGAACGTCAATGCCGCGGCGCAGAGCACCGCAGCCCCATGGAGAATCCGGCCCAGGGTTCGCATTACCAGAGCCTGCACTATCTGCCTCCGAGGCTCTTGTAGACCGCCTCGACGAACTGGTTCGTGGTCCACGGCCCCGTGTCGGTGCCGAACCGGCCCCGGTAGCCCTTCACGGGATCGGCCTGGCGAATCTGCGCCAGGGTCTGACCTTTCTTGATGAGGTCCTGAATGCGGTCGCGGATGATCGTCACCATGTCGCGGTAGTCCACCACGTCGGCTTCGTGACCGATGATGCCGTGCGCGCCGACGACGATGGTGCCGCCCTCCTGCCAGACCAGCGGAATCGGCGGCACGGTGATGGCGATGATGCGATTGAGCGCGTCTATCACGCCCTGGATGCTGCCCCCGTTCTCGAGGTCGAGGCGCGGGAAGCGCGTGGGATCGTAGACCTCGCCGGTCACGACGACATCGGAGCGGCGGAAGAATACGACGCTGTCGCCGTCCGAGAAGGCGTTGGGCTGATACGTCGTGATGATGGCCTCGCCGTTGAAGAAGAGGTCCTTCTGCGTTTCCATCAGGTCCGACGAATACGTCACCGTGGGCCAGGCGCCGATCGGGTATTTCGCCTGCTCGCCGTGCGGCGCGGTCATCGCCGTCTGCACGTGCTCTTCGGCCAGGATGGGCGCGCGGCCGCCGGCGGCGCCGATTTCGTTGAGGCCGCCAGTGGGAATCACCGACTGCCCCGCCTTCGACAGATCGTCGTTGCCGCCCACGTGCTCGCGGTGGGCGCTGGTGTTGATGATGTAGCGGATCGGGCGCTGCGAGAGCTTCCTGATCTCGGCCAGGACGTCGGCCGACCGCTCGCCGGAGCCGGTGTCCACGAGAACCACGCCGTCGGGTCCGAGCTGCACGGCGATGCTGGCGCCGGCGCCAACGATGGCGTAGAAGTTGTCGCGCAGCTGCACGACTTCGAGCGGCGCGGCCGCACGCGGGGCGGGCGTTTGAGGGGGCTTGGCCTGTGCGTGGGCTGCGGGCGTCCCGGCGATCAGCGCCGCGGCCAGCGCCGCCAGGCCGATTCTTTCGACTGAGGCATAGGTCATTCGCGCGACATTGTACCCGTAGCTGGTAGCCGGTAGCCGGTAGCTAGTAGCCGGTAGCGCTACAAGCTACAAGCTACAAGCTACCAGCTACCAGCTACTGGCTACCAGCTACCAGCTATGGGAGCGAGCGGATGATCGCGCGCAGGCGGTTGACGGCGTCCTCGGTCGGCAAGGCTTCGTCGGAGGCGCTCTGATCCAGCGCGCCGGGATCAAAGTCCGGTGCCGGCACGTCGAGCGCCACCTGGAGATCCGTGCGGATGGCCATGAGGGCGTCGCGGGCCAGGCCCATCTTGCGCAGGTGGTTCTGAATCCGCATGTAGTGCAGGCAGAGCGTGGGGCCCGGCCGGCCCTGCACTTCGATGTCGCCGATGATGTAGCCGACGTTGAAGCAGAGCGGGTTTCCGTCCGTGCGGCGCGGGCTCTCCACCGTCAAGAAGACGGGAAACAGCTTCTGCATCGGCCGGCTCGTGGCGCGCAAGTACTTCGCAACCAGCTCCACTTCCCAGAAATTCAAGCCGGCCTCGATCTGCCAGCGCTCCATCTCCCGATTGAGCTCAAGCAGTTCGGCGCAGTCGGTGTGCTGGTCCGCCGCGGCCGCGGCCGCCTTGCTCCACGCGCGCCACTGGCCAGGATCGGGCAACTGGACGGCCTGCTTCGCCACCGACGGACGCCCCGGCCGCAGATCCAGCCGTGTCCAGCAGAAGCGCTGGAAGCGCGGATCGAACGTCGAGCCGGTCATCGCCCACGTGGCGCACAACATGCCGGACCACGCCCAGTGCTGGAACAGGTTCATCCAGCCGCGGTTGTCGATGTGGTCGTAGTACTCGTCCAGATCGAAGTCGAGGAAGACGTCCTCCATCAGCTGCAGCATCTGCACGCAGACGTAGAACCCTTCCCGGCGTTCGGCCTCGGTTTTCGGCAGCCAGTAGTTCACGTCGGGCAGGCCGCGCGGAGGCGGCTGGACGCCGCGCGGCAGCGCCTCAGGAGGCAGCCCCATGAGCGCCGGCATCTCGGGAAACATCTGACCGTCGAGGAAGTTGAGCGTCTTCGACGTCCGCAGCACGGTCCAGATGCGATCGAGCGACGCCGAGTACTTCCGTTCCGCATCGAGCGGCGCCGGAGCCGGCGTGCCCCACCGCTGCCGCAGGAGCGTGAAGATCTCGACCGGCTGGAGGGCGCCGCATTCGTCGGCGCGCAGGGCCCGGGTGAAGACATCCTCGGTGGCGTGATAGCCGAGCGCGCGGTAGCTCTCGAACTGCGACTCGTCGAAGAACTGATCGTTGGTGGACTCGTGCGGAAACGCCGGGTGTTCCGCGGCGTAGCGCAGGATGTCGGCCGGCTCGTCGCCCGTGAGCGAACTCTTGATGTACAGCAGCGTGCCGGGCACTTCGATCGGATCGTCCTGCTTGACGGGGGGCAGGCGGTCGTAGCGGATGGTGCCGATGGCGCAGTGCCACTCGGCGCGCCGGTCGGGACCCGGTCGCAGCCGGGTGAGATCGATTTCGATGTCCACGCCGAAGTCCGCACGGCACCGCTCGATCGCATTCCCGAGATCCTCGAAGGTGACCGCGCCGTCCTGGCCGGCGTCGCAGGCGATGATCAGCTTGCAGCGCCGGCGCACCAGCTCGTAGACGCCGAGGTTCTCGAAGTGGCCGCCATCGGAGAGATACACCCACTTCTTGTCGTCGGTGGTCATGCCGAGCAGCTCGTACAGCAGCTCGCGCAGCGACACGCTGGCGCCCCGGTCGGTCCATACCTTCGGGTCGCGCGGGTTGCGCAGCCACCAGCCCAGGCGCACGTTGAACACCGTCATCAGGAAGGCGAGCGTCGGCGAGCTGTGGTAGCCCATGTTCGGCGACGCCGCCGCGCCGGAGGTCGCGATCGCGAGCCCCATCGTCAGCGACCGCGGGTCGCCGGCGTGCTCGGCCGTCTTGGCGTAGGCACTGAGGCGTTTGACCCCGGCGTCCACGGCCTGGCGCGTCACGACGCCGCTGTCGTGCGCCTGCTGCTGCACGGCCACGTCCTCGGCCTCGCGCCGCGCCGCCGCCTTCGGCTCGGCCGGCGGATCGTCGTCGTCGCGATACTCGAACCCGCAGTACTCGGGCGTGAAGACGAACGACGCCGCCTTCCGCTCCTGCCAGGCCAGGTTCTTGCCCGCCACGAGATTGATCGCGGTGTTGAAAATGGGATACGGCCGGATGCGCCCGTCGGGTCGCGTGGCGGCGAGCGCCGCCAGCGGCAGATCGTCCTCGTCGTCGAACCCGGTGAACGGATGCGGGGTGCGCTGACGCGACGCGCCGAGAAAGCAGCGGACCAGGCGGTTGCGATAGAAGGTGTGCAGCGAGAACTCGTTGAGGTTCACCTGCCGCGAAATGAGCCACGCCAGCGTACCGGAGGCGAGGATCATCAGGAGCAGGCCGGGGATGGCGCCGCCCGTCCCGCCGGGGACCGTGCCCGACTCACACGGGACATGCCACATGGCCCGGTCGTTCCTGGAGCCGATGGCGGCAGCGGCCGGAAGCGTTCCGCCCGGCGTCTGTGCGACCGCGGCCGACCGCATGCGCGCCTCGATCTGGCACAGCGAGTAGACGGAGTACTGGTTTCCGCCCCCGAGCGGAATGGTGAACTGCGGCACGACGCGGTGCATGAACACGGCGAGGATGAACAGGTAGCCGACCACGAACGCCATCGGCGCCACCCTGCCGGCCAGTTCCAGGAGCCGATTGCCGCGGCCGGTGGCCGTCTGCTGCGAGCGCCCCGCAACCACGCCGGCCGCGGTCAGCACGACCCATACGATGCTCAGCACGGCGGAGATGGCGCCCTGATTGTCGGCCAGCCACTTCCATTGGGGTCGCACCATTGCGTAGATGTGCGGCCCCCCGAGCGCCAGAACGCCCACCACGATGAGGAGCAGCGAGATCAGGAGCTGCACGCCGCCGACGCGCCCCCACCACTCGCGCGTCTCGTCCGACATCGCGCCGCCGGCCAGGCCGATGTGCGCTGTCAGGGCCAGCATCAGGCAGATCACGCCGATGGGGAACGTGAGCAGGCCGGCGAGCCACAACTGCGCGCTGCCCTGGAAGGTGAGCGCCAGCGCGTGCGTCGCCAGCCCCATCAGGAACGTTCCCAACGCGCCCGCGGCGCTGCCGCTCACTACGAGCACCACCGCCGCCCCAGGGCGCCCGTATCCTTCGTCCGAACGCTTTTTCAATCGGCGCCAGGCGAATCCCCCGATCAATCCCAGCGCCCAGATGGCGGCGTAGAACAGCGCGGCATACCAGGCCACCCGCGCCGACGCGGACGCGGTGAACGCGGTATCGCGCGCCCAGGCCCACATGACCGTGCTCATCAGCCAGACCGCCACGAGCCCCGGCACGATGACGGTGAGATACACGGTGAGCTGGTCGGCGTGCGACGCGTCCACCTTCGTGCCGCCGGTCGTACGCACCGGCCGCGCCGTGTTGGCGATGCTGGCCGCGACCGTCAGGACGAAGAGCGCGCCCGCAACGGCGAGCGGCGGCCCCTCCCCTGACGCCTCCGGCACGAGCGCCCAGAAAATGGCCGCCGCGAGCCAGGGCAGATAGAGCGGCGCCAGCAGCGTCAGGCTCAGGATGGTGAAATTGAGAATCAGATTACGGAGGCTGTTGCCGACGGCCGCCCACGTGTCGCCGCTGAAGAGCCCGAGCTTGGGCGTGAGGTAATTGCTGTAGGCACGGAGAAACCGGATCTCGCGCGGCTCCTCGCCCTTGAGCTCGATCGCGCCCGGCCGGTCGTTGGCAATCGCCGCCTGCAGCCAGCCGCCGATGTAACCGCCGCCCGAGACGGTGGAGACGTAATCGAGGTGCCTGAACAGCTTGAGCTTGTGCAACGCCTGCAGGACGCCGAGTCCGAAACAGGCGCTGCGGATGCCGCCGCCCGAGAGTGCGAGCCCGACGAGCGGCGCGTCCGACGACGTATCGCCGCGCACATGCCACAGCTCGCGGTCCTTGACGTCCTGCGACGTGATGATTGGCCCCCGGGCCGCCGCCGGGGAAGGAGGGACGGCCGGGGCCATGGACGATGGATCAGTCACCGCGCCGTATCGAACAGCAGAACTGGTGCTGAATCAAGCGGAAGTCGAACGACCTCAGCTGTTTGCTCTTGTGAAACGCCCTTGAACAGGGCATCGTATTCGCTTCGAGCCGGACCGTGCGACCCGCGTACGGCCCACGATGCCCTTTCTTCTGGAGACGACCGTGATGCTGGTGTCCCGAATCGCTCGCGTTGCCGTGATCGGCGCCGCGCTGTGCGCGCTGCCCTCTCTTGCGCTTGCCCAGGCCAAACCGTTCGAGCCCACCGTCGGACAGGCGGGCAAGGACGTGGTGTGGGTGCCCACACCGCAGGCGCTGGTCGAGAAGATGCTCGACCTCGCGAAGGCAACGCCGCAGGATTACCTGATGGACCTCGGGTCGGGCGACGGGCGCACCGTGATCACGGCGGCCAAGCGCGGCCTGCGCGCGCAGGGGGTCGAGTACAACCCCGACATGGTGGAGCTGTCGAAGCGCAACGCGGCGGCCGCGGGCGTCGGCGACAAGGCCACGTTCGTCAAGGCCGACCTGTTCGAGACCGACTTCTCGAAGGCACAGGTCATCACGATGTTCCTGCTGCCGTCGATCAACCTGCGGCTGCGCCCGACCATCCTCAACATGAAGCCGGGCACCCGCATCGTGTCGAACTCGTTCACGATGGACGACTGGCAGGCCGATGCCACGACGACGGTCGAAGGCGACTGCACCACGTGGTGCACCGCCTACCTGTGGATCGTGCCCGCAAAGGCCGAGGGCACGTGGCAGGTCGGGGCGAACGCGCTCACGCTGACGCAGAAGTTCCAGACGCTCTCGGGAACTCTCGGCTCCAACCCGCTCACGAACGGCCGCCTGACCGGCGACTCGATCACCTTTTCGGCCGGCGGCGCCACCTATACGGGGACCGTCAACGGCAATTCGATGAAGGGCACCACGGGCACCGGGACGGCCTGGAGCGCGACGAAGAAGTAAACAGCCGAGCTAGGGCCGTAGATCTGAGGGAGAACGGCCGATAGAACAGGTGTGACGAAGAAGAAACCTGTGGGCATTGTCGTGCGTCGCGGGGCGCTGCGCCGATTCGACGCCCTCACCCGCAAGACCGCCGACCTGCCGGTCGCGGTTTCCTGGGATCGGCGCACGGGACACCGGCGAGCATCAGCCGAGCCGGCGTCGGCCGAGCGCCGGGCGTCCGATCGACGACAGGACCCGCCCTTCACCTGGGAGGTTGCCGATTTCGTCGTCGTCGGCGCCCCCCCGGAGCCAGCCGCCGCGGCGGCGACTCCAAGAGCGAGACGCAAGAAGGCCTAGACCCGTCTTCTCAGGCTCCGGCTTCCTCGACCCGTCCGTCCGCGTGACGGGCGAACCGGCCGCGCGTGCGCGGATGGACGGGCGCGTTCTCGGGAAACGGCCAACCGCCGAACTGGGTGCGGCGGAAATCCTGGAACGCCTGTTCCAGCTCCGCGCGCGTGTTCATGACGAACGGTCCGGACTGCGCCACCGGCTCCCCGATCGGGCGCCCCTGCAGCAGCAGCACTTCGACCGGCCCCTCCACCGCCTGAATCGCCGCGGCCTGATCCGCGTGCACGCGGATGGCGGCGGGGCCTGGCACCACACGGTCCCCGACCTTCAGCGCCTTGCCTTGAAAGAGGTGCAGCGTGCGCACCGTCGCCGTGTCGCGCGCCGGCGGCACCGTCCACGACGCGCCGTCCTCGAGCGCAACCGACCAGATCGCCAGGTCGGCCTCGGACCGCGCGGCCCACGAGTTGGGCGGCGGCGGCAGCGGCGCCAGCCCGTCGATCGCCCCCGCAATCACGGTGATGGTCGCCAGCTTGCCGGCGGCATTCCGCTGGACCAGGCGCGGGATGGCCTGATCCCAGAACATCGTGAAGTAGGGCGCCACGAGCTTGTCGCGCGCCGGGAGGTTCAGCCAGATTTGGAACAGCTCGAGATCGTTCGGACGGTCGTCGTGGAGCAGCGGAAACATCTCCGAATGCACCACGCCGGCGCCGGCGGTGAGCCACTGCACGTCACCCATGCCGAAGCGCGCGGTGGCGCCGAGCGAGTCGGAGTGGTCGATGTAGCCGGTCCGCACGATCGTCACCGTCTCGAAGCCACGGTGAGGATGCTGGGGAAACCCCGGGACGACGTCGCCGTGGTACATGCGCCATCCGTCCGTGCCCTCGAAGTCCTGGCCGATGTCGTGGCCGGCCAGCGGCGCGTCGGGACCGAGGCGATCGTTTCCCCGCGGATAGTGGTCGATGTGGTGGACGCAGAACAGGAACGGATCGTTGGTCTGCCAGCGTGAGCCGAGCGGGGCCGTCTCGATGATCGGATCGCGCATCACCCTCACCATACGGCGGGCGCAGAACATGTGCAATGGGCGCCAGGCCGGCTCGGCCAGGCCGGTATAATCGGACGCCTCCTCCCCCCAGAGGACGCATGCCGGGAACCTTCATCAGCTATCGCCGCGAAGACGCGGCGGGCTACGCCGGGCGACTGCGCGAGTCGCTCGAACGCAAGTTGGGCGCCTCGCGCGTGTTCCGGGACGTGGACACCCTGCGTCCGGGGCAGGATTTCGTACAAGCCATCGAATCGCGCCTGTCCGACTGCGCCGTCATGCTCGCGGTCATCGGCCGCGAGTGGGCGAGCGCGCGCGACCTCGCCGGCAGCCGCCGGCTCGACGAGCCGTACGACTTCGTCCGCCTCGAAGTCGCCGCGGCGCTGGCGCGGCCGAACGTCCTGGTCGTGCCCGTGCTCGTGGAAGGCGCGGCCATGCCGCCGGCGAACGAGCTGCCCGAGAACATCCGGGCGCTGACGCGGCGGCACGCGGTGTCGGTGCGCGACGAGACCTGGGACGCCGACGTCGATCGGCTCGTCACCGTCATCGAGTCGGCGATGAACATGCGCGACCCGTCGCGCGCGGACGCGCCAATCTCCGGCGCGCGGCTCTGGGTGGCCGCGGCGCTCGCCGTCGTCATCGTCGGGCTCCTGGTGTTCAACGGCAACCGGACACGGCCGGGCGACGGCGATGGCGGCGCCGGCGGCGTCTCTGTCGGCGGCGGTGCGGCCGGCGCGAGCAGCACCGGCGTGGAGGCGCCGGCGACTGCCGCCACCGTCAGCGAAGGAACGCCGATATCCGCCGCGGACGGGATGCCGTACACGATCGGTGTCCCGCGCATCGCCGAGGCCGCCTTCGGCGAGGTCGTCTTCGCGGTGGCCTCCGGCAACATCGTGATGCGCGGCGACACGCCGGAGTTGCGGTTGCGCATCCGCGTCATGAACTCCAGCCGCTACGACGTCCTCTTCTGGGACGGTTTGTTCCGGCTGGCGGTGGGGGGCGACGTCCTCAGCCCGACGAGCGGCCTCAACAGCGCCGTGCCGGGCAACTCGCTCCGTTACGGCATCATCACGTTCCGCCTGCGGCCGCAGATGCGCGGCGGCACCCTGCGCATCGTCCAGAACGAGCAGACGGCCGAGATTCCGCTGGATCTGACCCCCACCGGCCGCCCGCCCGTGGACGAGCAGGCCGAGATCGCCGACTCGATGGGCCAGGCCATCACGGCCGCCGTGAGCCGCGCCCCCGTGACGCTGCACGACGCCGGCGAACTGCTGGTGACGCTGACGCAGGCCTCCACGCGGCGCTTCGCCAACGCGCTCCGCTTCAACCTGTCGCTGCGCTTCAACAACCGGGGGCGCTACGCGATTCACACCTCGCAAATCGTGTTCCGCGTCGAGGCCGGCGGCGAGGTGCGAGCGCCCTTTCTGGTCTCCAACGAGGGCATCGAAGCGATGACGACGGCATCGGGGTCGGCCGCCTTCGACCTGCCGACGACGGCCACGCGCGCCGTGCTGCGCACGACGCTCGGCGATCAGACCGTCGAGAAGACGTTCGACTTGAAGTAGATCCCTACGTAGTTGCGGGCCTTCAGGCCCGCCGGACCACCAGCATCAGCCCCGACGCCCATGCCAGCCGCACGGTGGCGAACTCGGCGCGCCGCTCGATGTCGTCGATGAGCGCCGGCACCTTCGGCGCGTGGCCGTCGGGCCAGTTGGGTTGCGGCAGCAGGTCGTCGATGACGTAGATGCCGCCGGGCTGGAGCAGCGCGAGGGCGTCGTCGAGGTGGCTGAACTTGCCCGGCCAGGCGTCGGCGTAAATCAGATCGAACGGCGCCTCGCCGCTCCTGAGAAACGCGGCGCCGTCTATGACGTGAAAGGTCACGCGTGCGTCGCCGCCCAGATGGCGGCGCGCCACCGACACCACCTGGTCGTCGGCATCGACGGTGTCGAGGGTCGACGCGGCATCCATGCCGGCCAGCAGCCATGCGGTCCCGTGGCCGGTGCCGGTGCCCAACTCGAGCACGCGCCCGTGCGGCTTCGACGCCGCGAGCGCTGCGAGGAGTGCCCCGACCTTGACCTCCGAACTCATGGTGAACGCCATCGCGTTCGTGTCGGACACGATGTGCGGAAGAGCCGCGGGCTGCCGGCGAATCTGCGCATCGTTCATGGGCTGATGCTTTGTCCGTAGAGGCGCACCTTCAGGTGCGCCTGCAGGCGGGCCTGAAGGCCCGCCTCTACGTTGCTGAGCCGACTAGACGGTCCGCGTGCGGGCGATTCCCTCGGCTGGAGAGGGTGCCGGG
>DASRPM010000255.1:0-18466 GCA_035646375.1 Vicinamibacterales bacterium | reverse complement strand
CGTTCTACGTGCGCACGGCGCCGGGCGTCGACCCGGCGGGACTCATGGCGTCGATTCCGGCACTCGTCCATCGCTTCGACCCCAACCTTCCCGTGAGCGACCTGCGGACGATGGACGAGCAGTTCGACGAGAACACCACGGATCAGCGTGTCGTCATGACGATGGCCGCGAGCCTCGCGGCGCTGGCGACGCTGCTGGCCGCGATCGGACTCTATGCCGTGCTCGCTTACTCCGTCTCGCAGCGGCTCCGAGAGATCGGTATCCGGATGGCGCTCGGCGCGCGCGGCGCCGACGTCCGGCTGATGGTGCTGGCCCAGAGCTCGCGCATCGCGGTCGTGGCGACGGTCGTCGGCGTGGCGATCGCGATCGGGCTCGGCCGCCTCGGCGAGAGCATGCTGTTCGGCGTCACGGCGCTCGATGCGCGCGCGCAGGGTGGCGCCGCCGGCCTGATGTTCGTCATCGCCATCCTGGCCGCGCTGCTGCCGGCGCGCCGCGCGGCCGCCGTCGATCCGGTCGACGCCCTGCGCGCGGAGTGATTCACGTTGTAGTCGCGGGTCTTCAGACCCGCGTTCGGGAGACAGTGACATGCTGGACACACTTCGCCAGGACGTCCGCCACGGCGGCCGGATGCTCGTCAAGAACTCCGGCTTCTCGGTGGTCGCCATCGCGTCCATCGCCGTCGGCGTGGCGGTGTGCGCGCTGATGTTCAGCGTCGCCGACGGGATGCTGCTGCGGCCGCTGCCGGTGCCGCGCGCCGGCGAGATCGTGACGATCAACGGCACCGCGCCGAACGACCAGGGGCGCGGCGTCGGCCTGTCGCACCTCGGCTACCGTGACGTGCGGGACTCGGCTCGCAGCTTCACGGGTATCGGGGCCCATCGAATCCTCATCACCAGCTTCGCGCGGCGGCGGGAGGACCAGGCCGAGAGCCGCCTCGGTTTCGCGGTGAGCGCCAATCTCTTCGACGTCCTCGAGGTGCGGCCCGTGGTCGGACGGTTCTTCCGTGCCGACGAGGACGCGGCGCCGAACCGGGATGCCGTGGCCGTGATTTCACACGACACCTGGGTGCAGCAGTTCCGGTCCGATCCGAACGTGGCGGGCCAGATGGTGCGGCTGGGCGGTGTGCCGTTCACGGTGGTTGGAGTTGCGCCCGCGTCGTTCAGCGGCCTCGAGCTCGTGCTCCCCGGGGCGTTCTACGTGCCGCTCGCGATGACGCCGGCGCTGCTGCCGGCGGCACAGGGTAACGTGCTCGAACGCCGTGACGTGCGCACACTCAGCCTGAAGGCGCGGCTGCGCCCGGGCGTCTCCGTCGACCAGGCGCGCGCCGAAATCCGGCAGCTCGGCGTGACCCTCGAGCAGGCGAATCCGGCCACCGAGAAAGGCCGAGGCCTGGTGCTGCGCACGCATTTCGAAGCGCGCCAGATCGAGCGTGGGCCGGCGACCGGCGTGGTGGCGATGCTGCTGGCAATGGCGCTGGCCGTGATGCTGGTGGCGTGCGCCAACGTGGCGAGCCTGCTGACCAGCCGCGCGCCGGCGCGCGCCCGCGAGATTGCGGTACGGCTGGCGATGGGGGCGGGACGGTGGCGCCTGGTGCGCCAGCTGGTGACCGAGACGCTGCTGATTGCCATCGCGGGAGGGGCCGCCGGCATCGCGCTGGCCTACGCCGCCATCGGTCTGCTGCAGGCGCGCGACATCGTCACCGACATCGGCGTGCGCGTGCAGTTCCTCCTCGATCGCCGGGTGATCGCCGTCGCGATCGCCATGGCCGCGGCGAGCACCATCCTTACCGGGCTCATCCCCGCGTGGCGCTCCGCGCGATTGGGTGATCTGTCCGGAACGCTGCGCCACGGCGCCGAGAGTGCCGGGCGCCGGGCGCGCCAATGGGGCCGGCACGCGCTGGTGGCGGGGCAGGTGGCGCTCGCGCTCGCGCTGGTCACGGTGGGCGTGTTCCTCTACCGCGCGTTCGACGCGGAGCTCCGGAAGGGTCCCGGCTTTCGCACCGATCACGTGCTGCTCGTGAGCGTCGATCCGGGCATGGCGCGCTACGATCCCGCGCGCGCCGACCGCTTCTACGATCAGTTGAAGGAGCAGGTCCGCCGGATCCCGGGCGTGGAGGCGGTAACGCAGTCGTCGTTCATCCCGCTCAACCAGGATTACCGCGAAACCCTGCCCATCGTGCCCGAGGGCTTCCAGCTGCCGCAAGGCGTGGACAACGTCTTCGTGCTGTCCAGCCGCGTGGACGAGGACTACTTCGACACCATGCGGGTGCCGCTCGTGGCCGGCCGCGCATTCGTCCGCGCGGATACGACGGACACGCCGCGCGTCGCCGTGGTCAACCAGGCCATGGCCGCCCGCTACTGGCCCGGGCAGGACGCGCTGGGACGGCGGCTTCGTCTGCCCGACGGCGCCTGGGCGCAGGTCGTGGGGATTGCCGCTGACGGCAAGTACAACTTCATCACCGAAGGGGCGACGCCCTTCTTCTTCCTCGCCGCGCGGCAGGGCCCGGCCCTGCGGACGACATTGATTGTCGCCACACCGGGCGAGACCGCGGCGCTGGCCGCGCCGGTTCGCGCGGCGGTCCAGACGCTCGATCGCGACATCCCGATCACCGGCACATGGACCATGGAGCGCTTCTACGCCGGAAACGCGGTGGCCCTGTCCGTGCTCTTGACGAGCGTCGTCGGCAGCATGGGCGTGGTCGGACTCGGACTGGCGATGGTGGGGCTGTACGGGCTCGTGGCCTACGCGGTGAGCCGGCGGACGCGCGAGATCGGCATCCGCATGGCCATCGGGGCCGCGCCGGGATCGGTGCTCGCCATGGTGATGCGCCACGGCCTGCTGCTGGCCGGCGCCGGCGCCGTCATCGGCATCGTCGCGACGTTCGGGCTCCGGGGCGTTCTCGGAGCGATGTTCCCGGCGAGTCCAGGCCTCGACCTCGCGCTCTACGCGCTGGTCGTGCCGGCGCTGCTGGGCGTGACGCTGGTGGCCGCGCTGGTCCCGGCCCTGCGCGCCTCGCGTATCGATCCGCTCGCCGCCCTGCGGGAGGACTGACCATGTGGCAGGACCTGCGGCACGGCCTGCGGATGCTCGGGAGGAACCCGGGCTTCACGGCGCTTGCCGTGCTCTCCTTCGCGATTGGCGTCGGCGCCAACGCCGCGATGTTCGGCCTGGCCGACACCATGGTGCTCCGGCCGCTGACCATCCCGCGTCCGAACGACCTCGTCACCGTGAGCGCGGTAGTGCCCCGCGCCGGCTTTCAGAGTCCGGCGACCCGGGCGCTGTCCTACCCCGACTTCCAGGACATCAGAACCGGTTCGCGCAGCTTCGAGGCGCTCTTCGTCTATCAGTTGACGCTCGCGGGCATGGCCGTGCGCGCCGATCAAGTGCCGGAGCGGACATTCGGCATGGCGGTGAGCGGCGGTTTCTTCGACGTCATCGGCGTGCAGCCGGCGCTCGGTCGCGGGTTCGGCGCCGAGGAAGACCGCGTGACCGGCCGCAGTCCGGTGGTCGTGCTCGATCACGGCCTGTGGGTTTCGCGATTTGCCTCCGATCCGTCAATTCTGGGCCGAGACATCCGTCTGGGCGGTACCAACGCGACGGTCGTCGGGGTCATGCCGGCCGGCTTCAGCGGTCCTGACCAATTCGTGAAACCGGGCTTCTACTTACCCGCAGCCATGCTGCCCGCCGTCCGCACCGGCCTTCCGGCGGACCAGCTCACGCGTCGTGATCTCCGGAACTTCGTCGTCAAGGGCTATCTCGCGCCGGGTGTCTCACTGGCGCAGGCCGCCCAGGAGATGGCGCTCTTCGGCGCCGGCCTCCGGCGCGCCCATCCCGAGACGAACAAAGATCTCGACATTACCGCGGTCACGGAACTCACGTCGCGCATCGACGCGCGGCCGCAGTTCGTGGTCATGGTCACCATGCTGATGCTGCTCTCGGGGTTGGTGCTGCTGGTGGCGTGCGCCAACGTGGCCGGGCTCCTGACCAGCCGCGCGCCGGCCCGCGCGCGGGAACTGGCCCTGCGCATGGCGCTCGGCGCGGGACGGGCCCGCCTGACGCGACAGATGCTGCTCGAAAGCCTGCTGCTCGCCGCGGGTGGGGGCGTGGTCGGCCTCGGGCTCGGCTTCGCGATCATCGACGTCTTCCAGCAGATCTCGCTTCCGACCGACGTCCCGCTGAAGCTGGACTTCGTCCTCGACGGGCGGGCGATGGCGGTGGGGCTCGTCGTCGCGGCACTCAGCGCCGTCTTGGCCGGCCTCGTGCCCGCGTGGCGCGCCACGCGTGCCGACCTCGTCACGACGCTCAAGGACAGCGGCGGCGCCGGCGGCCGGCGCCGCAGGCCCTGGGGAAGCCATGCGCTCGTCGTGGGGCAGGTCGCGCTGGCGCTCGTTCTGCTGACCGCCTCCGTGTTCCTCTATCGTGCGTTCGCGCTCGAGCGGCAACACGGCCCCGGCTTCCGGACCGACCACATGCTGCTGATGGCGTTCGACCCGGCGCTGTCGCACCAGGAGGCCGCGCGCACCGAAAACTTCTATCGTCTGTTGACGACGCGCGTCAGGGACCTCGCCGGCGTGACCGCCGCCTCGCTGGCGTCGGCGCCGCCGATGGACTCGATCAACATCGACAGCACGCTGATCGTCCCGGAGGGATACCAGCTGCCCCAGGGCACCACGTCGATGCGCGTGCGGGTGACGCGGGTTGATGAGGGTTACTTCGACGTCACCGGTATCCGCATCGTCCGCGGGCGCGCGATCCGCGACACCGACACCGGCGCCACGCCACGGATCGCCATCGCCAACGAGACCTTCGTCCGCCACTACTGGCCGGGACAAGACCCGATCGGACGCCGGCTGCGCCTCGCCAGCGGCGGCACGATCGAAGTCGTAGGCGTCGCGGCCGACGCGAAGTATCGCGGCCTCGGTGAACCGCCGACCGAGTTCCTCTACTATCCGGTGACGCAGGATCCGGTGCCGCAGCTGACCTTGCTCGTCCACACGATGGGAGACCCCGCGGCCTTCGCCGC
The DNA here is from genome assembly GCA_035646375.1 of Vicinamibacterales bacterium. Classification (GTDB taxonomy): domain Bacteria; phylum Acidobacteriota; class Vicinamibacteria; order Vicinamibacterales; family UBA2999; genus DASYRM01. Next base: position 13,443 of record DASRPM010000255.1, on the reverse strand, counting down.
CCGCATCCGGCAGATCGTGCGCGGCATCGATCCCGACATGATCGTGTCGGAGGTGCGGACGATGGAGGATTTCTACGAGGCGACGACGATATCGGCCACCGTCCTGGTCGAGATCGTCGGCGGGATGGGCATGATGGGCCTCGCGCTCGCGGTCGCGGGCCTCTACGGCCTGGTGGCCCATTCCGTCAGCCGCCGCACGCGCGAGATCGGCATTCGCATGTCGGTGGGCGCCAGCCCATCGTCGGTACGGCGCATGGTGCTCGGGCAGGGCCTGCGGCTGGCCACGGCCGGAACCGTCGTCGGAATCGTCGCCAGCCTTGCCGCGGGGAACGCGCTGCGCGCCGTGTTTGCGTTCCCGACGGTCCCGCGCGTCGATCTGTCCACCTACGTCATCGTCGTGCCGCTCCTCATCGTCATCGCGGCCTGCGCCGCCTACGTCCCGGCGCGCCGCGCATCGCGGATCGATCCTCTCGCGGCACTGCGCCAGGAGTAGGCCCATGCTGGATGCCCTCGCGCACGACCTGCGCACCGGTTGGCGCGAGGTGCGCCGGGGACGTGGGATCAGCGCGGCGGCCGTGCTGACCCTGGCGGTTGGGATTGCGGCCGCCACGGCGATGTTTGCTCTGGTGGACGGCATGCTCATGCGGCCACTACCAGTGCGCGATCAACAGGGCATCGTCGTCGCCTGGCGCGAGCCGCGTGGAACGGTCGGCACGCACGTCCCGTTCAAGACGGCCGAGATCGACACGCTGCGCGCGCACGCGACCACGTTGACCGCCGTAGCGGGCATCAACAAGAACGGCGTCGGCGAGGTCACTCTCATCGAGGCTGGGCAGGCCAGCGCCGTCCTGGTCGCTCACGTCACGGGTGCGTTCTTCCAGGTGCTGGGCACCGACGCCTGGTTGGGACGCCCGCTCCGCCCGTCGGACGACGTCGCCGGCGCGCCGCAGGTCCTGGTGCTGAGTCACGGTCTCTGGCGGCGACGCTATGGCGGCGCGGAGAACGTCCTTGGGCGGCGGCTCACCATTGGCCAGCAGCCGTTCAGGATCGTCGGCGTCATGCCGCCGGGGCTCGAGTATCCACGCGGCGTCGAAGCGTGGACCACCGTGACGGCCATGCGCACGGCGGCCCCCAACGAGACGTTTCGCGACGCGATCGCCAGCGAGCTCGATCTGGTGGCGCGGCTCCGCGACGGTGTCTCCGCCCTTCAGGCCGCGGCCGAGATCGACGCGATCGCGCCGAAACTCGATCCGCCGCCGGTGGGGCCACCCGGCGAGTTGCGCGCCGCGGTGCATCAGCTCGAGGCCATCATCGTTGGCGACACCCGCGCCACGGTGCTCGCCCTGTTCGGCGCGGTGCTGCTGGTGCTGCTCATCGCCAGCGTCAACGTCGCCAACCTGCTGCTGATGCGCGGCGCCGCCCGCCGTACCGAGCTTGCCGTGCGTGCGGCGCTTGGCGCCGGTGCCGGCCGCCTGGCGCGCGCGCAGTTCGTCGAGAGCCTGGTGCTCGCCGCGGCCGGCGGCCTGCTGGCCGCGCCGCTGGCCTGGTGGATGGTGCGCGCCATCGTCAGGTTCGCGCCGGCCGGGCTGCCGCGGATCGAAGATGTCGTCGTGGAGTGGCGGGCGCTGCTCTTTGCGGCGGCTGTGTCGCTCGTGGCCGCGGCGATGGCGGGCGTCGCGCCGGTCTGGGGACTGCGCCGCGAGAATCTGGCCGAGCGGCTGGGATCCGGCGCCCGCCAGACCTCCGGGCGGGGCACGACGTTCGGGCGGCGCGCGCTGGTCACCGCGCAAATCGCGCTGGCGGTCGTCGTCGTGGCTGCCACCGCCCTGCTCGCACAAAGCCTGCTGCGGTTGCAGGCGATCGATCCGGGCCTCGACGTCGAACGCGTCATGCTGGTGCGGCTGACCGTGCCACCGGCCATCACGAACGAACGCGCGCGCCACGTGCAACTGCTCCGTGATCTGGTAGACCGGCTCGAGTCGAGCGGCCGGATTGCGGCGGCGACGCCGATCAACGTGCACCCCTTTGGGGGTGTGGGGTGGGAAGTGCCGGCGTTCACCGCCGCCGGGCAGGACGCGCGGCGCGCGGCCGCCAATCCGTCGATCGATCTCGAGGCCGTGCACCCCAACTACTTCGAGACGCTGGGCGTGGACATCCTGCGAGGGCGGGCGTTCACGGCCGGCGATCGCGACGGCGCTCCCCTCGTGGCTATCGTCAGCGAAGACGTCGCCACGCGGACCTGGCCGGGCCAGGACGCCATCGGCCAGCGTCTGAAGATGGGCAACGCCGACGCCGACGCCGGGTGGCTCAGGGTGGTCGGCGTCGCGCGCGGCACGCGCTATCGCGAGCTGCGCAGCCGGCGGCCGGTGCTCTACGTCCCCGCCGAGCAGCTGATCGTGGCAGCGCAGTCGCTGGCCATCCGCACCACTGCACCGCTGGCGGATGTGGCCACGATCGTGCGCGCCGGCGTGGCGGAGGTGGACCCCTCGGTGCACGCGCTGGCCGTGATGCCGCTCGTGGACCTGCGCGCGGCCCCGCTCGCCCGGCCGCGCTTCACGGCCGCGCTCGCTGCGCTCTTCAGCCTGTCGGCCTTGCTCCTCTGCGCGCTCGGCGTCTTCGCCGTCATGGGCGCCTCGGTGCAGCAGCGTCAGGGCGAGCTGCGCGTGCGGGCGGCGCTCGGCGCCACGCCGCTCGCCGTCCAGCGTCTGGTGCTCGGCGAGGGGCTGCGGCTGGCCGCGGCGGGAACGATCATCGGCCTCGGCGGCGCCGCGATCACCGCGCGCGCGCTCGCGGACCTGCTGTTCGAGGTCCAGCCGTTCGATCCGCCCACGTTCGTCGCGGCGGCGGCGCTGCTGTGCGCTGTGTCGCTCCTCGCGTGCGCGCTGCCGGCCTGGCGCGCGTCCCGTCTGGACGCACTGGGCGCCCTGCGACAGGACTGACGCGTACGTGGGGGCCGGCGGTGTACGTAGAGGGCGGTCTTCAGACCTCCCTGGGCCGGCTAAAGCCGGCCCCCACGTACCATGCCGTCCGGTTCCGGGACGGCCGGTCCCACAAGCGAACGGAATGGCCAGGATCGCGCCTGAATTCACGCGGTTTGCGCGGCACACCGCTTGATAGACAATCGCGTCGGAGCTGCCACATGTTCTTCAAGCGCGCGTCGTCGCAGAGTGCAGAGAGCCTTGCCGAGCCCTGGGAGAGCACCCCGGGCGCCCCGGTGATGTCCATGCGGGGGGTCGAGAAGTCCTTCCCGGTCGGCGCCGGCCAGACGTTCGTGCTGCGCCGCATCGCGATCGACATCGCGCCCGGCGAGTTCGTGTCGATCATGGGCCCGTCGGGGGCTGGCAAGTCGACCCTGCTCCACATCCTCGGCCTGCACGACAGCGCCTGGACCGGGGAGTACACGCTGATGGGGCACCCGATTCACCGGCTGCCGGCCAAGGAGCGCTCGATGCTCCAGAAGCGCCACATCGGCTTCGTCTTCCAGAGCTACCACCTGCTCGACAACCTCACGGTCTACGAGAACATCGAGCTGCCGCTCTCCTATCGCGACGTCAAGAAGTCGGAGCGGCAGAGCATCGTCGCCGACGTGCTCGATCGATTCGGCATCGTGGCCAAGAAGGACCTCTATCCGTCGCAGCTCTCGGGCGGCCAGCAGCAGCTCGTCGGCGTGGCGCGCGCCGTCGTCGCGAGCCCCGCGGTGATCCTTGCGGATGAGCCCACCGGCAACCTGCATTCCGGTCAGGCGCAGGAGATCATGGAGCTCTTCCGCCAGCTCAATCAGCAGGGCACCACGATCATTCAGGTGACGCACTCGGAGACCAACGCGGCCTACGGCGGCCGCGTCATCCGGCTGCGCGACGGCTTCATAGAGTCGTAGCGCGCCGCGCACAGGCGGAGTTCGCGATGACCTTCTGGTCCGACGTCCGGCACGGGGCACGGCTCTTGGTGAAGGACTGGGGCTTCACGCTGGCCGCGGTGGCCACGCTCGCGATCGGCATCGCGGTGAACATGCTCGTGTTCACGCTCATCAACGGCGCGCTGCTGCGCGACCTGCCGTTCTCCGAGCCCGACCGCATCGTCGAGATCCGCGTGTTCCATCGTGATCGTCCGCAGGAGCCGACCAGCGGCGCCTCGTACCTCGACGTGCGCGACTGGCGAGACGCCGTTCAGGCATTCGACGGCATCGGCGCCGCCGACGAGCAGACGATGAACGTCTCCGACGAGGCGCACGCGGCCGAACGCTTCGAGGGCGCGTTCGTCTCGTGGGACGCCTTCGCGCTGATCGGCGTCAGGCCCGTGCTCGGGCGCGACTTCCGCGCCGACGACGATCGGGTGGGCGCGACGCCGGTGGTCCTGCTCGGCCACGACGTCTGGCGCTCGCGCTATGACTCCGACGCCTCGATCGTGGGCCGGACGATCCGCGTCAACGGCGTGTCGTCGGTCGTGGTGGGCGTGATGCCCGACAACTTCGGGTTTCCCGCGACCGCGGAACTCTGGCAGCCGCTCGCCCTGCTCTCGGCCGAGGAACGCGACGACCGCCGCTACCGCGCGTTCGATGCGTTCGGGCGCCTCCGCGCGGGGATGTCCCTCGAGCAGGCGACGGCGGATCTGGGCCGCGTCATGAACGGGCTCGCGGCGCAGCATCCGGAGACCAACAAAGAAACCGAGCCGCGCCTCGCGCCGTTCCGGATCGGCGTCGGCGGACCGATCCGGATCCTCTTCGGAACGCTGCTGGGCGCGGTGGTGTTCGTGCTGCTCATCGCCTGCGCGAACGTGGCCAACCTGCTGCTCGCCCGCGTGGCCGGACGCGTGCGCGAGGTGTCGGTACGCCTGTCGATGGGCGCGAGCCGCTGGCGGATCGTGCGCCAGCTGCTCGTGGAAAACCTGTTGCTCGCCGCGCTGGGCGGAGCCTGCGGCCTGGCGCTGTCGGTCGGCGGCATCCGCCTGTTCTGGAGCGTTGCGCAGGATACGCATCCGCCGTACTGGCTGCGGTTCCCGTTCGACCTGCGCGTGTTCGGCTATCTCGCGGCCGTCTGTCTCGGAACGACCATCCTCTTCGGACTGCTGCCCGCGCTGCAGACGGCGCGCACCAATCTGGTCGAGGTCCTGAACGATGCAACGCGGGGCTCGACTGGCGGACGGCGCGGCCGGCGTTGGAGCGGCGCGCTGATCGTCGGACAGATTGCGCTCACCCTCATCCTGCTGTCCGGCGCCCTGGCCGTCGTGCAGAACGCGGTCGCGCTCACCTCGCAGGAAGCGGGCGTGGACACCGCCCGGCTGCTGCGGCTTCGCATCGATCTGCCGGCCACCAGCTACGCCACGCCGGAGCAGCGTGTCTCCTTCTACCGGCGGCTCGAGGACCGGGTGGCGGGCGGCGCCACGCGCGTGGCGCTGGCCAATGTGCCGCCGCTCGCGGGAGGCCGCAGACGGGCGGTGGAGCTGACCGGCCAGCCCGCTGGCGTCGAGCGGCCGGCCGCTACCCAGGTGACGATCGGCGACCGCTACTTCGACACGATCGGCGCCCGCCCCCTGCGCGGACGTCAGTTCGTCCGCGGCGACGGAGAACCGGGCCGCGGCACGGCCATCGTCAACGAGCGCTTCGCGGCGATGTTCTTCCGCGGCGAGGACGCCATCGGTCAGCGCATCCGCCTCGCCGACCCGGTTCGACCGGGCCAGGCACCGGCGAGTCCCGGCGAGTGGCTGACCGTCGTCGGCGTGTCGCAGAACGTTCGCCAGCGGCCGGGGCCCGACATGGGGTTCGACCCCGTGGTGTACGTGCCGTTCACGTCCGACGTCGTCTGGAACATGAACGTGCTGCTGCGGACCGACGGCGACATGGCCACCGCCGCCGCGGCGCTGCGCGCCCAGGTTGCCGCCATCGATCGCGATCTGCCGCTCTTCGACGTGCGCACGGTGGACGACCTGCTGACGTTTCAGAACTGGGGCCAGCGCGTGTTCGGCACGATGTTCGGCGTCTTCGCCTCGCTGGCGCTGCTGATGGCGGCGGTGGGTCTCTACGCCGTCACCGCCTATGGCGTGTCGCAGCGCACGCGCGAGTTCGGCGTCCGCATGGCGCTCGGGGCGCCGGCCCTGCACGTGGCGTGGCTGGTGGCGCGGCGGTCATCGTGGCAGGTCGCCGCGGGGCTGCTCCTCGGCGCGCTGGGCGCCGTGGCGGTGTCACGCGTCACTCCAGCCGTCGTGTCGGCCTCGCGCGCCGGCGACCCCGCGTTTCTGGCGGGTGTCGTCGCCTTCGTGATCGTGGTGGCCGCGTTCGCCTGTCTGGTGCCGGCGCGACGCGCCGTCCGGGTGGACCCGGTCGTCGCCCTCAGGAATGATTAACAGTGCAGTGCCTAATGGCCCGCCCTCCGGGCGGGCGTAGAGCGACACAGTGCCCACATCACCGCCCCGCCTCCTCATCGCCGACGACCAGCGCGACGTCCTCGAAGCACTGCGCCTGCTGCTGAAAGCCGACGGCTACCTGATCGACGCCGTCGAGTCGCCAGCCGCGGTGCTGACCGCGCTCGGCCAGCGCGAGTACGACGCCGTGCTGATCGATCTCAATTACGCGCGCGACACGACGTCGGGCGCCGAGGGTCTCGACCTGCTGAAGCAGATCCAGCAGCTCGACGCGGCGATTCCCGTGGTGGTGATGACGGCGTGGGGCTCGGTGAACCTCGCCGTCGAAGCCATGCGGCGCGGCGCCCGCGACTTCGTCGAGAAGCCGTGGAACAACGAGCGGCTGCAGGCGATCATCCGCACGCAGGTCGAGCTGGGGCGCGCCCTCCGGCGTGCCGATCGCCTCGAGGCGCACAGCCGGAACGGCGACGGCGACGGCATGGCGGGGCTGATCGCCGAAGCGCCGGCGATGCAGCCGGTGCTGCAGATCATCGCGCGCGTCGGCCCGTCGGATGCCAACGTGCTGATCACCGGCGAGAACGGCACGGGCAAGAGCCTGGTGGCGCGGGCCCTGCACGCCGTCTCGCCGCGCGCCGCGCGGCCCATGGTGACGATCAACGCCGGCGGCGTGTCGGAAGGCGTATTCGAGAGCGAGCTGTTCGGGCACGTGAAGGGCGCCTTCACCGATGCGCGCCAGGATCGGGTGGGCCGGTTCGAGCTCGCCGACGGCAGCTCGCTCTTCCTCGATGAGATCGCCAACGTGCCGCTCGGCCAGCAGCAGAAGCTGCTGCGCGTCCTCGAAACCGGCGAGTTCGAGCGGCTCGGCTCGTCGCGCACGCGGCGCGGCGACGTGCGGCTCATCTCGGCGACCAACGCCGACCTGCACGCCGAGGTGACCGCCGGACGCTTCCGGCAGGACCTGCTCTTCCGCCTCAACACGATCGAGGTGCACCTGCCGCCACTGCGGGAGCGCCGCGAGGACATCGCGCGGCTGGCCGCCCACTTTCTCGGCGTGCACGCGCAGCGCTACCGCAAGGCGATCGCGGGGTTCGATCCGGGGGCGCTGGCGCTGCTGCACGAGCACCCGTGGCCCGGCAACGTCCGCGAGCTCGATCACGCGGTGGAGCGCGCCGTCCTGATGACGCAGGGCCAGACCCTCCAGGCCGCCGACCTCGGCCTCCGCCGATCGGGGCCGGTCGAAGATCGCCTCGACGACATGAGCCTCGAGGAGATCGAGTCGCTCTTCATCCGCAAGGCCATGAGCCGCTACGGCAACGTCAGCCACGCCGCCAAGGCGCTCGGCCTCAGCCGCTCGGCGCTCTATCGCCGGCTCGAACGCCATCGCTAGCCAAGGGTGTCGTGAAGGCCGGACACTGTAGATGATGAGCCACGATCGCCGCGTGCTGGCGCTCGCGCTGGCGGGCGGCGTGCCGGCCGTGGCGCTCGCCACGCTCTACCTGCGGGAGGCGCCGTGGCCGCTCACGGCGCGGGTGGCCGCCTTCATCGCCATGGCGGCCGTGTGGCTGGGCGTGGCGATCTTCGCGCGGCGCCACGTCGCACGGCCGCTGCAGACCATTTCCAACTTGCTCGCGGCGCTGCGCGAAGGCGACTTCTCGATTCGCGCGCGGACCGGCGGCGGCGGCGATCCGCTCGAGCACGTGATGTTCGAGATCAACACGCTCGCCGACACGCTCCGCGGTCAGCGTCTGGGCGCGCATGAGGCCACGGCGCTCCTGCACGCCGTGATGGCCGAAATCGACGTCGCCATCTTCGCTTTCGACGGACGCCAGCGCCTGGTGCTCGTGAACCGCTACGGCGCGCGGCTGCTCGGCACGGCCGAGCCCGAGCTCGTGGGACGCTCCGCCGATGCGCTGGGGCTGCAGGGCGCGCTCCAGACGTCCGCCACGCTGCAGGACCTCACGTTTGCCGGCGGCAGCGGCCGATGGGAGGTGCGGCGCACGCGCTTCTTCCAGGGCGGGTCGCCGCACGACCTGCTGGCGCTGTCGGACCTCAGCCAGCCGCTGCGCGAGCAGGAGCGCGAGGCGTGGCGGCGCCTGATTCGCGTCATCGGGCACGAGCTGAACAACTCGCTCGCGCCGATCAAGTCGATTGCCGGCAGCCTCGAGTCGCTGCTCGGCCGCGACCCGCTGCCCGGCGACTGGCGCGACGACATGTCGCACGGCCTCAGCATCATTGCGGCGCGTTCCGACGCGCTCGGCCGCTTCACCAGCGCCTATGCCCGGCTGGCCCGGCTGCCGCCGCCGCAGCGGGTGAAGACGGACCTCGGCCCGCTCGTCCGGCGGATCGCCGCGCTCGACACGCAGGCCGCAGTGACGCTCCACGAGGGTCCGCCCGTCGTGGTGGAGGCCGACGCCGACCAGCTCGAACAGCTGTTGATCAACGTCACCCGCAACGCCGTGGAGGCCGCCGCCGAAACCAGCGGCGGCGTGGCGATGGGCTGGACCCTCCGCGACGAGTGGGTGGAGATCCGCATCGACGACGAAGGGCCGGGCCTGCCGAGCACCGGCAACCTCTTCGTGCCGTTCTTCACCACCAAGCCGGGCGGCTCCGGCATCGGGCTCGCCTTGAGCCGCCAGATTGCCGAGGGGCATGGCGGCACCTTGACGCTCGAGAACCGCACCGACCGCCGCGGCACGCGCGCCACCCTCCGGCTGCCCCGCCCGCACCAATCCGACGCCGCCATCTCTGCGTAGAAAGCTCCGGAGGCCGGAAGGCTCACGCCGGATGCTGAAAACACCGCTGATCGTGTGTCTCGCCCTGGTGGCGGGGGCCCGCCTGGCCTCGGCTCAGACCGGGAGCATCGCTGGCCGAGTGGCTGACCAGACGGGCGGCGTCCTGCCCGGCGTGACGATCGAGCTGGGTAACGGGTACGGGCAGCGGACGGCGGCCACCGACCACGCGGGCGCCTTCCGGTTCGACGGCGTGGAGGCCGGCCCGGCGGAGCTGACCTATCGCCTGATCAACTTCACGGTGCTTCGACGTCCCGTCACCGTCGCGGCGGGAGCGACGACCCACGCGTCCGCCATCCTCACGCTGGCGCTGAGCGCCGACGTCGTCGTGGCCGGCGCACGGACGTTCCGCAACGTCGCGGATGTGGAACGGCCCGCCGAGAGCCTGATCGGCATCGCGGCGTCGAGCAGCCAGGGCGCCATCACCGCGGCGCAGCTCGAGGCGCGCCCGATCATGCGCGCGGGCGAAGTGCTCGAGACGGTACCGGGCCTGGTCATCAGCCAGCACAGCGGCGAGGGAAAGGCCAACCAGTACTACCTGCGCGGGTTCAACCTCGATCACGGCACCGACTTCGCCACCAGCGTCGCTGGCATTCCGGTGAACACGCCCACGGGCGCGCACGCGCACGGCTATGCCGACATCGGCTTCCTGATTCCCGAGCTCGTGAGCGGCGTGCAGTTCAAGAAGGGACCGTACTTCGCCGACGAAGGAGACTTCTCCGCCGCCGGAGCCGCGAGCATCAACTACGTGAACCGCGTCGAGCAGCCGCTCGTCCGTCTGAGTGGCGGCGGCCAGGGCTGGGGCCGCTTTCTGGGTGCCGCATCGCCCGCAATCGGCGCCGGGCATCTGCTGGCCGCGCTGGAGGTGAACCACGCCGACGGCCCCTGGCAGCGGCCCGACGACTACCAGAAGATCAACGTCCTGCTGCGGTACAGCCGCGGCAACTCGCAGAACGCGTTCTCGCTGACGGGACTCGGGTACTGGGCCGGGTGGAAATCCACCGACCAGGTGCCGCGGCGTGCGATCGACGACGGCCGCATCGGGCGGTTCGGCCTCGTCGATCCGACCGACGCCGGGCGGGAGCACCGCCAGATGGCCGTCGCCGACTGGCAGCGCACGTCGGGAGCGGCGTCGCTGCGGGCGACCGGCTACGTGCAGCGCAACCGCCTGAACCTCTTTTCGAACTTCACCTATTTCCTGGAGCACCCGGAGGAGGGCGACCAGTTCGAGCAGGCTGAGCGCCGGTTTAACGCGGGCGGCCGCCTGACGTACCGCCGTCTTGGCCGCGTGTGGGGCCGCCATGCCGAGAGCGCCGCCGGCGTGCAGCTGCGTCGCGACTGGCTCGCGCCCGTCGGGCTCTACCACACCGCGCGCGCGGCGCGGCTGTCCACGACTCGCGAGGACCGCGTCGGGCAGACGATGATGGGGGTCTTCGCGCAGACCGACATCGAATGGTCGCGCACCGTTCGCACCACGCTCGGGCTGCGCGGCGACATCTACCAGTACTCCGTCACGTCCGACACCGCCGTGAACTCCGGACGCGGCACCGCCGGCATCGCGAGCCCGAAAGTCGGTGTCGTGTTCGGACCGTGGGCCGGCACCGAGTGGCACGTCAACGCCGGCACCGGCTATCACAGCAACGATGCGCGCGGGGCGGCGATTGCCGTCGATCCCGTCACGCGCGTGCCGGCGCCACGCGTGACTCCGCTCGTCCGGGCGAAAGGCGCCGAGATCGGCGTACGCACGGTGCGCGTCAAGCGGCTGCAGTCCACGCTGTCGTTGTGGTACCTCGGTCTCGACTCCGAGCTGCTGTTCGTCGGCGACGCCGGGACGACCGAGGCGGGCCGGCCGAGCCGCCGCGCCGGCGTGGAATGGACCAACTACGCACGGCTGACGCCGTGGCTGACCGTGGACGGCGACCTGTCGTTCTCGCGTGCACGCTTCACCGACGCGGATCCCGCCGGCCGCTTCGTCCCGGGCTCGCTCGATCGCGTCGTGTCCGCGGGGCTGTCCGTGGAACCGTCCCGGACGGTGTTCGGCAGCCTCCGACTGCGCCACTTCGGCCCGCGGCCCCTCGCCGAGGACGCGCGCGTGCGCTCGCAGGCGACCAGCCTGTGGAACGGCGAGATCGGCTACCGCGTCTCGCCACGCGTGCGGGTCGTCCTCGAAGGCTACAACCTCCTCGACGCCCGGGTCGCGGACATCGACTACGTCTATCGATCGCGCCTGCCGGGCGAGCCGGAGGAGGGCGTGGAGGACGTGCATACGCATCCGGCGATTCCTCGCACCGCTCGCGTCTCGCTGCAGGTGGCGTTCTAGCGGTCCCCGAGCATCGCGTCGATCGCGCCACGAGTCCTCGTGCTACGCCATGGACGCTGACAAATGGCAGCGCGCGGCCGACTTTCTCGAGTCGGCCTACGACCAGGCCCGTGCCGGCGCCGCCCGCTGATGAGGCGGACCTGAGGCCCACTCTTACACGCTCTTTGCGCAACTTGCCGCCGAACGGGCTCGGCCGGGTGGCGCCGGTTCGGCCAACCGCCACCGGCCTAACAGGTTGCACGGACCGGCCTCGACTGGCAGCCGGTTTGCTCCAGCCCAGCCCTGGAGGATTTTGGATGAAGCACCTCACAGTTCTGGCCCTCGCGGCCGCCTTCGCGGTGGGCAGCGCTGCGTGCAGCGACTCGCCCTCGTCTCCGTCGCTCTCGGGCGGCAACTTCAACCTTCGCATGCGGGATACCCCGTTCAGCGACGCGAAGGCCGTCCTGGTCACGTTCTCCTCGGTGCGCGCGCACCGGTCGGACAGCGACTGGACGGTGGTGCCGTTCGTCAACGCGGCGACCACGCGCACGTGCGATCTGAAGAAACTGGAGACATCCGAGGACGTGCTCGGCAGCGCCGCGCTGCCGGCGGGCCACTACACGCAGGTGCGCCTGATGGTGCAGAGCGCCACGTTGTTCTTCGACAACGCGTCCACCGGCTCGGCGTGCGCTTCGTCGATCGGCACGCCGGCTGGTGCCAGCGCGGCGCTCGAGATCCCGTCCGGCGAGGTGAAGCTCAATCGGGAGTTCGACATCACGTCGAGCGCCACGACGACGATGCTCCTCGATTTCGACGGCAACCAATCGATCCACCTGACAGGCAACGGGCGCTACATGATGAGCCCAGTCGTCACGATCCTCAGCGTGAATTAAACGGTGGAGGTCGGCGATGAGACACATGCTCGCGTCCATCCTTGTCGGCGCAACAGTACTCGTGACGAACGCGTGCGGCGATTCGCCGACGTCGCCCTCTTCCGATAGCAGGTTCGTCCTCCGACTCTCGGCCAGCGCGTACGGCTTGACGCCGGCCGTGCTGGTCACGTTCTCCCGCGTGCGGGTGCTGAGTTCGTCGGGCACCGCGAGGGACGTGCCGCTGCTGGGCGGCGCGACACAGTTCACCTGCGATCTGCAACGGCTACAGGCCAGCGACGGCGAGATTGCCGTGGGCGCGCTGGCACCGGGCGACTACGGGGAGGTGCGTCTGCAGATTCAGAGCGCCACCCTGTATCTCGACAACACCTCGGACACCGCCTGTGCCGCGAACTTCCGGATTCCCGGCGGCCGCTCGGTTCCGATGTCCGTCGCCCCGAGCGAGGTTTCGCTGAACCGAACCTTCCGCCACGAGGCCGGCAGCGACACAGCCATGCGGATCGCTCTGAACAGCGAACAGACGATTCGCGCCGCGGGCGGTGGGAGCTATACCTTCCAGCCCGTCCTCACAGTGTTGAGCGTGAACTAGTCGCTCGGCACACGGCTTGCGAATCTCGGCGAAGGAGGTCTTCCCATGCGTAATCCGTTCCTGCGGTTCAGGCACACAATCCCGCTGACGGCCGCGCTGACGGCGTTGGCTCTGCTGGCGACGCCGGCCGCGCCGGCCGGCGCGCAAACCACCGAAGAGAAACGCGTCACCGACTCGGCCGCCGTGCTCGAGACGCTCGTGGGCACGCCCGATTCGGACATCCCGCAGCACATCCTCGAGCGCGCCGAGGCCATCGTGGTCATTCCGTCGCTCGTCAAAGGCGGATTCATCGTGGGCGCGCAGCACGGCCGCGGCGTGATGAGCATTCGCAACCGCGAGACGAACAAATGGAGCGCGCCCGGCTTCGTGGCGCTCACCGGCGGCAGCGTCGGCTGGCAGATCGGCCTGCAGGCGGTGGATCTCGTGCTGCTCGTGATGAACAAGGAAGGCGTCAAAGATCTGCTCGACAACGAGTTCAAGCTCGGCGCCAATGCGTCGGTGGCGGCGGGACCAGTGGGA
>DASRPM010000254.1:0-16228 GCA_035646375.1 Vicinamibacterales bacterium | reverse complement strand
CGCGCACCGCGCGCGAGTAGCCGACGACGGGTTCCCAGGGGCTCCCGCTCGAAAAGTTCTTTCGGGACATGCGTGATTGTGGCACGCTGAGCGGCGATGCCTTTCCGAATTGCCGCCGCATTGTGTCTGGCCGTGGCGCTTGCCGCGACCGGCTGCCGAATGGCCGACGGTCCGATGCCGACGCCGAGCGCCGAGGACCTCAATCGTCTCGACGATCTGCGCCGCGACCTCGGCAACGTGGTCGCCGGCCACGCGGAGGCGAAGCAGGACTTCACCGACGACCTCATGGTGTTCGTGAAGCCGGGAGTCAAACCCGACGCGCCGGCGGCGATCACCGAGCTCTCCCGCCTGATCTCGGAGGCGGCCCTCGCCGCGCAGCTCAAGGAAGCGGCGGTGGCGCCGCTGCTGAAGCAGGTGTGGACGGCGGTTGCCGCGCGCGAGTTGAGCGAGAAGCAGGTTGCGACGCTGCAGGCCGATGCGAAGGCGACACTCACGGGCCTCGGCGTGCCGGAGCCCTCGGCGCAGGCCATCTCGAGCCAGATCGTGACCGTGCAGAGGGCGGTGACGGACCGCCAGCGGCGGTGGTACGAAGTCTTCTGATTCTTGAAGGCTTTGGGCTTTGGGCTCTCGGCCCTGGCTGGCTAAACGCTGGGCCGAGAGCGGCTAGAGCCTAAAGCCCAGAGCCTAGAGCCGACAGGTTCTGCAACAACGCCCACGCTCTTTCTACATGGCGTCGTTCTGTCCGGTAGTGCCCGATCGCCACGCGAATCACGAACCGGCCGTCGAGACGGGTGTGCGACAGATAGATTTCCCCGCTCGCGTTCACGCGGTCCATCAGCTGTTCGTTCAGCGCGTCCACGTCGGCGGCGCTCTGGCCGGGAGCGCCGCGCAGCCGTAGACACACGACGCTGAACGGCACCGGCGCCACGCGCTCGAAGCGTGCGTCGGCATCCACCCACGACGCAAACAGCCGCGCCAGCCGCAGGTGCTCCCGATAGACGGCGCGCATGCCCTCGACGCCGAAGTCGCGCATCACCATCCAGAGCTTGAGCGAGCGGAACCGGCGGCCCAGCTGAATTCCGGTGTCCATCAAGTTACGCACGCCGGCCTCGCCCTCGGCCGTCTTCAGGAAGTCGGGCACCAGCGAGAACGCCGCCCGCAGCACGTCCATGTGGCGGCAGAACAGCACGCTGACGTCCATCGGCGTGAAGAGCCACTTGTGCGGGTTCAGGACGATCGAGTCGGCCCGCTCCCAGCCGTCGTAGAGCGGCCGCACCTCGGGCACCATCGCCGCCACGCCCGCGTAGGCGGCGTCTACGTGCAGCCAGACGCCGCGCGCGGCGCAGATCTCGGCGACCGCGTTCACCGGATCGACGCTCGTCGTGGACGTCGTGCCGATGGTGGCCGCGACAGCCAGGGGCTGGACGCCGCGGGCGAGGTCCGCATCGATGGCGGCGGCCAGCGCCGCGGGGCGCATCCTGTACTCCGCATCAGCCGGAATCTTCCGCAGCGAGTCGAGGCCGAAGCCGAGCGTCATCGCCGCCTTGTCCACCGACGAGTGCGCGTGCTCGGAGCAGTAGATCGCCAGGGGCCGTCCCGCGGCGGCGAGCCCGTGCGCGCGCACGCCGGGCACGGCGCGCTCACGCGCTGCGGCGAGCGCGTGCAGCGTGGACATTGATGCGGTGTCGTAGATCACGCCTTCGAAGGCGTCCGGCAGGCCGACGAGCTGCCGCAGCCAGCCGAGCGAAACCTCCTCCAGCTCCGTGGCCGCCGGCGACGTCTTCCACAGCATCGCCTGCTGGTTGAGCACGGCGGCCAGCATCTCGCCGAGCACGCCGGGGCCGCTGGCGGAACTGGCGAAGTACGCCAGGAAGCCCGGGTGGTTCCAGTGCGTGAGCGCCGGCACGAGAACGCGCTCGAAATCCGCGAACACCGTCTCGAACGGCTCGCCGAGGGCAGGAGCGTGGGCGGGCAGCGCCGCTCGTACGTCGCCGGGCGCCACGCGCGGAACGACGGGGTAGCGCTCGACCTGTTCGCTGTACGTGGCGATCCAGTCCACCAGCGCGTGCGCGTGGCGGCGGAACTCGGCCGGATCCATTCCGCTATTTGTGCGAGTTGATGTACTCGGTGACGAACGCGATCGTCGCCGCCTCGCGCAGGCCGATGGCCTCGGCCTCGGCGCGCGCCTTGTCCATCGCCCACTTGTCCTGCAGCACGCGCTTGATCATCCACATGCCGCCGACACGGTTGGCGGAGCCGCAGTGGATGAACACCGGCTGATTCTTCGGATCGGCGACGGTGGCCAGGAAGCTGTCCACGATCTTCGGATCCGGCATGGCGCTGCTGAACGGCAGATGGAAGTACGTCAATCCGGCGGCCTGCGCCGCGGTGCGCCCGGCCTCGATGTCGGCGCCCGGCTCCGTTGCCGTGCGGAGGTTGATCACCGATGCGTAGCCCTCGGCCTTGAGCGCCTTCATGGCCGACGGGTTGGTGGCGCCGGCGCAGCCGATGGTGGCGTCCACCTTCGAGTAGTTGCGGACGCCCTCCAGCTCGGCTTTGCGGACCTGGGCGAGCGCGGGAACGGTGAGAGCGGCAACTGTGACGGCTGCCGCGAGCGCGAACGACAGAACAGCGCGCAGGATCATGATGCGTCTCCTGCGCGCATTGTACGTCGGTGCGATCAGCGTTCGACGCTGACGGTAACCGGCCGCTCGATACGCACGGTCACCGGGGTGCCCGCCGGCAGCGTGGCGGCATTGCGCCCGCCGGCCGCAACGGCCGCGGTGCCCGCACCGCCGCCGATCGCGCCGCCGATGGCCGCGCCCTTGGCGCCGCCGAGGATGCCGCCGATGATGGCGCCACCGATGGCGCCGCCGCCGATCTTGGCGGCGTTTTCGTTGCGAATGGAATCGCCCTCACGCAAGAGGGGCTCCGTGTCGATCGGCACCCGGGTGCCGTCGGCGAGCACGATCGACGTGAAGCGCACACCCAGGCGCGCCCGCTCGCGCACGCGCGCACCGCGCTCCACCAGGGTCACCTCGCCGAGGACCTTCGAGCCGGCGGGAATCGCCACCCGATCGCCCACGCGGACGTCGCGGGTCACGCGCGCCGTCACCTCGTCCTCGAGGCGCGCGGTCTCGCTGGTGACCGTGGTTTCGAGCTGCAGGCCGACGACCGACTGCGCCGGCAGCTGGAGATCCTCGAATCGCGGTTCGGGAGGCGCGGGAGCTTCCGCCACGCGAGGCGCTTCAAACGGTGCAAGGGCCGGCGGTTCAACCGGGGCGGCCGCAGCCGGCGCCGGCGTCGCGGGCGCCGCGACGGGAGTTGCCGAGCGCGCCGGGGCGGGAGCGGGTCGCGCTGCCGGGCGCGCGGGCGCCGGCGAGGCACTGGCTCGCAGGCCAGCGGCAGGCGCCGGCGCAGGTGCGGCCGGCGGCGGGGCGACGACCTCCTCTGACTCCTGCACCACCGGATCGGTCGCGAGGGGCGCGGCCTGTTCCGAGGCGGCCTCCGTGCGGCCCGCGCGCGTGGCAATCAGCGCGCCGGCGGCTCCGCCGGCCAGGCTCACGAGGGCCACGATTCCGATGGTCGTTCTGGTGATCTGCATTGTCCGGCGCTCCCTCGGTGCCTCCCGCCGCGCGGAGCGCGGCAAAAGAGATACTGGCACGGTTCTGAGCAAGGGTCGTGCCCGGACTGGCGGGCCCGATCCGGCCCAAGATCGCACGGATCGCCCGGAAAACACTGTCCCTTTTCCGGGTTGCCCTGTCCTGTCCGCGAGGCCGGCCTCGGCCCTCGCATCAGCCTGCGAACTTATACCCCAGGCCGTGGACGGTCAGGATGAGCTGCGGGTGGCGCGGATTGTCCTCGATCTTCTGCCGCAGCCAGGCGATGTGGACGTCCACCGTACGAGTGGACGGCATGGCGTTGTAGCCCCAGACCTCGTTCAGCAGCTCGTCGCGCGAGAGCGCGGCGCCAGGGTGCTCGACGAAGTATCGCAGCAGCTTGAACTCGCGCGCCGAGAGCTCCACCGGCACGCCTTTCTTGGTCACCTCGGCACGACGAAAGTCGATGGTGACGTCGCCGAACCGGTGGCTGTCTGCGGCGGTTGCCGCCGCCGTCGTGGACGTGCTGCGGCGCAGCAGCGCCTCGATGCGCGCCAGCAGCTCCACCATCTCGAACGGCTTCACCAGGTAGTCGTCGGCGCCGAGCTTGAGGCCCACCACCTTGTCCACCACCTGACCGCGCGCCGTCAGCATCACGATCGGCGTCTGCACGCCCTTCTGCCGCACGGTGCGGCAGATGTCGAAGCCGTTGCCGCCCGGCAGCATCACGTCGAGCACGATGACGTCGTAGTGGCCGCTCGACGCCTTTGCCAGTCCGGTGTGGGCGTCGGTGGCGCTGTCCACGTCGAACCCCTCGGCGGCGAGCCGGTCGGTGAGGGTCATCACGAGGCCGGGCTCGTCTTCGACGAGAAGCAGTCGGCGTGACACGGGGATCCCAGGGATCAGGTGTGAGCGGTGTGGGCCGTGACGCTCGCCCCGCTGGTGACGCTCGCACGCGACTGCGGCGGCGCCACCGGCAGGGTCAGCGTGAAGGTGGTGCCGGCGTTCGGCTTGCTGCTCACCGCCACACGGCCGCCGTGCGCGATGGCGATGCGGCGCACCAGCGACAGGCCGAGGCCGTTGCCGTGCACCTGGCCGGCCACGGCGTCGGAGCCGCGGTAGAACGGCTCGAAGATGTGCGGCAGATCCGCCGGCGGAATGCCGGCGCCGTGATCGCTGACGGTAATGCAGATCTCGGGTCGCCGTCCGCTCACGTGTTCGGCGCGCACGCCTACCCAGCGATCCGCGCCGCCGTACTTCACGGCGTTCGCAATCAGGTTCTGGATGGCCGAGCGCAGCGCCGCGGCATCGCCGATCACGTTCGGCAGATCGGACGCGATGTCGCGCTGCACGGTTAGCGCGCCCGGGCCGCCGGCCGCGGCCAGGGCGGTGCCGATGGCGGCGTCGACGATCTCGGCCGGCTGGACCTCCGCAGTGGCGCCCAGCCCTGCCCCCGACTCGAGCCCGGCGTATTGCAGCACGCTCTCGATCATCTCGCCCAGACGGCGGGCCTCCGACTCGATCATCGCGCCGTAGCGCTTCACGCGGTCCGAGTTGCCCACCACGCCGTGCGAGAGGTTTTCGGCGGCCGACCGGATCACCGCCACCGGCGTGCGCAGCTCGTGCGTGACGCCGGCCACGAACTCCATCTGCTGTTCGGCGAGCCGGTGCGCCCGGCGTGACGCGGCCGCAAGCAGCCCCACGCTGACGCTCAACAGCAGCAGGATGCCGAAGCTCAGACCGAGGTTGCGCCGCCGCGCGCTCGTCACGGCGGTCTCGAGCGATCCGCTCGCGTGCTGCACGAGCAGACGCCACCGGCCCAGCTCCTCGTCCCGTCGGGGCCGCGGCTCCGCCGGCGGCAGCCGCCGTTCGTCGTTGGGTCCCTGTGCCTGCCCGAGCCGCATCCCCGCGCTGCCGCCCCCGCGGCCGAGGAGGAACCGCGGGCCGCCGGCGCCGCGCAGGCCGAAGAAGATTTCGGTGGCGTCCGCGTGCGACGCATCCACCGGCGCGTTGAGATCCGATCTGTAGAGGACCCGCGACGGCGAGCTCACCGACACCACCGCCACGCGATAGCTGTCGCCGTCCTGATGGATGAAGAAGCGCCGCGCGAGCGCCGGCAGGATCTGCTCCTGCAGGTAGCGCACGTCGAGCTGGATGATCGTGAAGCCGAACACCGGCGTGATCGAGGTCGGACGTGCGCCGCCGCCGCCCCCGCCGATCAGGTTCCGGAGCGGGCTGACGATGAGCGACTCCTCCTCGGCGAACGCGCCGCGGCGATCGATCGGGACGCCGGTGTTGAAGTCCTGCAGCTGGCGCTCGAAGTCGAGCCGCCAGCGCTCGAGCGCGCCGGGCCACGCGATCGGCTCGAACGCATGAGTGGCCGGATCGAACCGCCGGAGGCGCAGCTGCGCGTCGGCGGCATCCACCAGGAAGATGCTGGAAACGAGTTGCGGGTGCTCCGACGTATCAACCCATGTCTCGTAGCGATCGGTGTACTGCTCCGAGGCGCCGTCGCGGGCGGTGATCGGGCCGACCTGCAGGCCGAGGATGGCGCGGCCGACCTCGAGGTCGAACGCGTCGCGGAACTGTGAGGCGGCGTTGCGGAGGTTGTGCTGCATCCGCTCGCGCTCGGCGTCGCTCACCTGGCCGACCCATCGGTACTGCAGGACGGCCAGCGCCGGCAGCAGCACCAGGAGTGCCACGGTGAGCAGGCTGAGGCCCGACGGACGCGTGAGCTTCACGAGGCAGAGTGTAGCACGGAAGAAAAGCTTGTAAATAACTGACTCGTAAGCTTTTACATTCTTAACAAATTCTTAGCTGGCACTTAACGACCGCTGGGAGGGCGGCCTTCGATAATGAAGTACATGAGCACCGAGGCTCCGCCTCTGTTCGCTGTGCCCGCGGGCTCCGCCTCGAAGGCAGCGCTTAATTGCCCGCCCTTCGGGCGGGCGGCCTTCGTGTGCGCGTGTGCCGCCGCCGTCGTGTGCGCCGCACTCGCCGTTGCGCCCGGTGCGCTGCAGGCGCAGGCCGCCGAGGACGCCCAGAAGGGGGCGGCGCTCCTGGCCGAGGGGCGCAAGGCGATCGGCGGCGACGACAAGCTCCGGGCCGTCAAGACGCTGCAGTCGAAGGGTGTCTATAAGCGCTCGGCCGGCAACAACACGCAGGAAGGCGACGTCGAGATCCTGATCGAGCTGCCGAACAAGTACCGCCGCAACGAGCTGAGTGGAGTTGCGGGCGGGCCGATCCAGGAGCGCGTCGAAGTGCTCAACGGCGAAGAGGTGTGGGACATCAACGCCACGGGTGGTTTTGCCGCGGGCTTCGGCCGGTTTGGCGGCGGCGGCGGGGATTTCGGCGGCGGCCGTCGCGGCGCTGGTGACTTCGGCGGCCGTGGCGGCCAGGCCGGCCAGGGTGCGCAAGGCGGCCAGGCGGCGCCGGGGCGCGGCAACATCGACCCGGAACGCCTCAAGGAACTCCAGCGGCGGCAGCGTCAGACCGAGCTGGCTCGCCTGTCGCTCATGTGGCTGCTCACGACCGACGCGCCGGTCGTCTGGGTCGGCACCGCGCAGTCGCCCGACGGCAACGCCGACGTGCTCGAGGTGCGGGCCGCAGAGGGTCCGGCCACCAGACTCTTTCTCGACCAGGCCACGCACCTGCCGCTGATGATGACGACCACCGCCGGTGGCGGCCGCGGCAACTTCGGCCGGCGTGGCGGCGGCGCGCCCGACGGCGCCGCGCCGCCGCAAGCGCAGGCGGCGCCCGCGGGCCAGGCCGGCGCGGCCCCGGCGGCACCTCCGGCGGCGGATGGACCGCGCCGCGGCGGGCCGCAGGGCGGCGGCCAGCCGATCACGATCGAAACCCACCTGTCCGAATACAAAGCGGTGAACGGCATCAAGCTGCCGCATCTCATCACGCGCGGCGTCAACGGCCAGACCAACGAGGAATGGGAGATCAAGAGCTTCCGGATCAACCAGAACCTCAAGGCGAACACGTTCACCCAATGATCCGATCCGTACTCGTCCTCCTTGCGCTGCTCGCGGCCGCGCCCGCGTTTGCCCAGAACAACGCCAACCAGGCGCAGCTGCGTCTGATCGTCGTGGACCAGACCGGTGCCGGCATTCCGTCGGCCACCGTCACGGTCACGCCCGCCACCGGCGAGCCGCTGATCGTCACCTCCGACGACCGCGGCGTGGTCACGCTGCCGGCGCTCGCCCTTGGCGCCGTGAAAGTGCACGTCGAGTTCCCGGGCTTCGAGCCGTCGGAGGGCACGCTCACGCTGCGCCGCGGCGCCAACAACCAGACGGTGACGCTCGGGATCGCGGGCGTGCAGGAAGAAGTGGTGGTCAACGACACCGGCGCGGTGCTCGACGACCGCAGCGGCAACGCGCAGACCACGACGCTCGAGCAGGACGAGATCGATCAGTTGCCGGACGATCCCGACGAGCTCGCCGAAATGCTGCAGCAGATGACCGGTGGCGCGGGCGCGACGTTCCAGGTCAACGGGTTCCGCGGCGGCCGGCTGCCCTCGCGCGACGAGATCCGCCAGATCCGGTTCCGCACCAACTCGTTCTCGGCCGACAACCACGACGCGGGCCGCACCCAGATCGAGATCATCACGCGGCCCAACGTCCGCGAGTGGAGCGGCAACGCCAACATGGGGCTGCGCAGCGACGTGATGAACGCGCGCAACGCCTTTGCGCGCGCCGAGACGCCCGAGCAGTTCCGGCGCTTCAACATGGGCTTCCGCGGCCCGATCGTCGCCGGCAAGACCTCGCTGCGGTTCGGCCTCGACGGCAACCGCTCCTTCGACTCGCCGACGATCTTCGCGCTCAATCCGGACGGCACCGAGTACCGCGACACCGTGCGCCGCCCCAACGACTCGACCAACTTCACGACCGGCATCGAGCACGCGCTGACCAACAACCAGACGCTGCGGACGGAATACCGGCGGAACCACTTCAACGCCCGCAACCAGGGGGTGGGCGATTTCACCCTGCCCGAGCGCGCCACCGAGCGCACGAGCGACGAACATCAGGTGCGCTTCCAGATTCAAGGGCTCATCGGCCGCACCACGCTGCACGAGGTGCGGGTGCAGTTCAACCGCCGCAGCAGCGACGTGTCGTCGTTGACGAGCCTGCCGACCATCAACGTGCTCGAGGCCTTCAACATGGGCGGCGCGGGGGTGGACAGCCACGGCACGAACCGCACGATCGAAGTCGCCGACAACATCGACTTCAACATCGGGCGCAAGCACGCCATGCGGGTCGGCGCGCTGTTCGAGGGCGGCGTGTTCGGCAACTTCGACGCCCGTAATGCGGCCGGCACGTTCGTCTTCACCAACATCGCCGCGTTCCAGGCCGGTACGCCGCTGCAGTTCACGCAGCGCATCGGCGAGGTCAACACCTCGTTCACCAACTACGAGCTGGGCCTGTATTGGCAGGACGACATCCGCGTGCACCGCAACTTCTCGCTCAGCGTCGGCGTGAGGCAGGAGATGCAGTCGCTCATCGGTGACAAGCTGAACCTGATGCCGCGCACCGGCTTTACGTGGAACGCGCCGAGCAAGGTGACCGTGCGCGGCGGCTACGGTACGTTCCACGACTGGTACGACACCGGCCTCTACGATCAGACGCTCCGGGTCAACGGCGTGGACCAGCGCGACCTGCTGATCATGAATCCCGGCTTTCCCGATCCGTTCGTGGGTGCCGATGCCGTGGTGTTGCCCGGCGGCCGCGTTCAGGCCGCGGCGGACCTGAAGATGCCCTACGTGCACCAGGCGTCCCTCGGAGTCGAACGCGCCATCACGACGAATCTGCAGGCCCAGGTCTCGTATCAGATGCTGCGCGGGCGCAACCAGATGCGCGCGATCAACGTGAACGCGCCCGACGAGTTTGGCGTGCGGCCGGAGCCCAATATCGGCACGGTCACGGAGTTCGAATCCACCGGCAAGTCGGCGAGCGATCGCCTGACCCTGAACCTCAACTACCGCGTGCCGCAGAAGCGGATCTTCATGGGCGGCAATTACACGCTCGGCCAACTGAAGAACCACGCCGACAGCGCCACGTCGCTCCCGGCCAACAGCTTCAATCCCGACGACGAGTGGGGGCCGTCGTTCCAGGACGTGCGTCACCGCGTGCAGGCGATGGTCAACGTGCCGTTCTTCATCGGCACCCGTCTCAACCTCCAGACGCAGGCGCAGTCGGCGTCGCCCTACAACATCACGACCGGCAGCGACGACAACGGCGACGGCGTCGTCAATGATCGTCCGGAGGGCGTGGGCCGCAACACCGCGCGCGGCAGTGCGCGCCTCGACGTGAGCCTGCGCTTGAGCCGCAATTTCTCGTTCGGCCCGCTGCGCTCCGCCCAAGGCGGCGGCCCGGGCGGCGCTGCCCGCGCCGGCCAGGGCGGCCAGGGCGGCAATGCCCGCGGCGGCAACGCGCAGGGCGGGCAGCCGGCACGCGGGAACGGCCAGCCCGAGGGCGTGCCGCCCCCGGGTAATTTCCCGGGCGGCGCCGCGCCGCAGTTTGGTCAAGGCGGCCCCGGTGGGCCTGGCGGCGGCGGCCCCGGCGGTGGCGGCGGCAACCCGTTCGGCGGTGGCGAGGGGCGTTTCAGCGCCGAGGTGTGGATCAGCGCCAACAACCTGCTCAACCGCGTCAACAATCTGAATTACGTCGGCAACCTGCAGTCGCAGTTCTTCGGCCGCGCCACGTCGGCGGCGCAGGCGCGACGCGTCGAAGTGGGGATGAACTTCAGGTTCTAGCGCCAAACGCTCGCCGAAGCACGCTCGAATAGCGAACCGGCGTGAAGCCGGTTTGCCATACTCTCGGCGACCAGCCTCAGCAATCCTCCGTAGCGGGTCGGCCGTTACGCATAAACTTTTCACCGTGAAAGTGACGGTGGTCGGTGCAGGCGTCATAGGCTGCGCCGTTGCATACGAGCTCGCGCGGCGGGGGGCGCGGGTTCATGTGGCCGACCCCCGCACGCCCGGCCAGGGCGCCACCCGCGCGTCGGCCGGCATCCTTGCCCCGTACATCGAAGGCCACGTTCCCTCCCTCCTGAAGCTCGGCGTCCGCAGCCTGGCGCTCTACGACGACTTCGTGCAGCGCCTGATTGCCGACGGCGGCGTCGACGTGGAATACGCCCGTTGCGGCACGCTGCAGGTGGCCGCCGCCGATGCCGAAACCATCCGCCTGTCGGCGCTGGCGCGGGAACTGGCGCAGGCGCGCGTGGTCCATCGGCTGTTCGACCGGAACGAGGTGCGGGAGGTCGAGCCCGATCTCTCCCCCAACGTCCACAGCGCGCTCCTGATCCCCTCGCACGGCTACGTGGTGGCCGACGCGCTCATGCGCGCGCTGGTCGCGGCCGCACTGCGCCACGGCGTGGTGTTCGAGACGGCCACCGTGACGCAGGTTGGCGCCGCGGCAGGCGGTGCGTGCGTCCACACCTCGAGCGGCCGCATCGAGAGCGATGCCGCGGTGATGGCGGCCGGCAGCTGGTCGGCGCTGATTCCGGTGCGTGCCGGGCTCGAAGCGGCTGGCGGCCGCAATCCCAAGCCCGCGGTCCAGCCCGTGCGTGGACAGCTCGTGCGGCTCGAGGTGGAGGGGCCGCTGGCGCGCCACGTCCTGTGGGGGCCCGGCTGCTACGTGGTGCCGTTGCGCGACGGGTCGGTGCTGGTGGGCGCCACCGTGGAGAACGTCGGCTTCGACGAGCGTCCGACGGCCGGCGGCGTGCGCGCGCTGCTCAACGCGGCCACGAGCTGGTTTCCGGCGCTCGAAGGGGCCGTCTTTGCCGGCACCCGGGTGGGCCTGCGGCCGGGCACCGGCGACGAGCTTCCCATCGTGGGCCGGTCGGCCTCCATGCCCGCCGTCGTCTACGCCACGGGGCATTTCCGCAACGGGGTGCTGCTGGCGCCGCTCACGGCCTCGCTCGTCGCCGACCTCGTCCTGGATGGACACGAGGGGCCCGGGATGGAGATGATGCGTCCGGCGCGGGTCGGGCTGTGACGCCCGCCAGGCGCCGGAGCCGCCAGACATGCGTCTGAAGAAACTCTATAGCTCGCGGGAGGTCGCCGCGATGACGGGCCTGAGCGCCCGCCAGCTGCAGTGGTGGGATACGCGGCGGATCTTCACGTCCGCGGTCGCGTCGCAGCGCACCGAGGCCGGCGGCTACACCGAGCGCCGCTACACGCCGTTCGACGTCCTCGAGCTGCAGGCGCTCGCCGACCTGCGTCAGCGCGGCTTTTCCGTTCCGCGCCTGCGCCATCTGCTCGATACGCTGCGCGACGTGTTCCGCGTGCGTCTCTACGAGGCGATTGGGGACGGCGGACCGATGACGCTGTTTGCCTCGGGCGAGCAGATCTTCGCGCGCATGCAGGACGGGCGCATGTTCAACCTCGACGATCCGTCGCAGCCGCTGCTGATGGTGGGGGAGGATCTGGCGCTGCGTCAGGTGACAGCGCGCGAGCGCAGGCGCAAGCCCGCGTCGAGAAGGCTCAACACTAGCCGATCGGAAAAACCTTCTCGAGCCCGTCGGCCGGCCGCGGAATGACGTGCACGCCGACCAGCTCGCCGACGCGGCGGGCGGCGGCGGCCCCGGCGTCGGTGGCGGCCTTCACGGAGCCGACGTCGCCGCGGATGATCGCGGTGACCAGCCCCGCATCCACCTTCTGCCAGCTCACGAGCACCACGTTCGCCGTCTTGAGCATGGCGTCGGCCGCCTCGATCATGCCGATGAGGCCGCGCGTTTCGATCATGCCGAGCGCGTCGCCGAGGGGTGGTTTGTCGTTGGCCACGGTGGACCGGGATTCTACCACCTCTGCCTGCCCTTACCAGCCTTGGCGCGCGCGCAGGGCCGTGATGTGCGCCACGTGATGGCGCGAGTGCCAGCCGTAGTTCTGCAGCAGCCAGTCGATCGTGAACGTCCTGCCGTGCTCGGGGTGTGTCCAGGTGCGCTCGTAGTCGCTCTCCCGCAGAGCCGCGTTGATGGCATCCCACCGGCGGTGCACGCCGTCGATGAGCGGGAGCGACACCTCGATCGGCAGCCGCATGTCGGCCAGTGTCGCCCACGCGTTCTCGTCGTACGGCTTGATCGTCGGCCCCGCCTCGGTGAGCGCGAGCTTCAGCCGGACGAGGGCATTCATGTGGCTGTCGGCCACGTGGTGCACGACCTGCCGGACGGTCCATCCCTCCGGGCGGTAGGGAGTGTCGAGCTGGCGATCGTCGAGGCCGGCCACGGCGTGGCGGATCTTCTGCGGGAGCGCGGCGATGTCGGCGGTGTCGGCGGCGCGGCGTGCCGGGGAGGGAGCCGCCGGCGTGAAGCGGCCGACCGGGTATCGCAGGTCGCCGGCGGTGATCGTATCTGCCATGTCTAGCGACGCTCCGCCATCGGTATCTCGAGGCTCCGCGCGCTAGACGCAGTGCCTTCTTGCCCCGCCTTCGGCAGGGCGGGACGTCTTGAAGGCCTGTCCCTGCTCTGATTGCAGCACACGTTGGACAGTCCTTCAAGACGTCGGTGAGGTGGAGGTGGGGACGTAGCCAGTAAAATCATCGATTGCATGCGTGTAGTGCTGGCCGACGGGCCGCTCATCGAACGGGTGCTCGACGACTCCTTTCCGGTCTGGCACGAAGGGCTGTCGCGCGACGCGTATTCGAAGTGGAGCCGCGGGCAGCTGCGGACGCCGTGGGGCAGCGAGCATCTGCAGCGTTTCGCGCTCGTGGACGGCGCTGGCGGCCACGTGGCGTCGCTCAAGCGCTATCGCCATCCGGTGCACGTGGACGGGCGCGACGGCTGGATGTGCGGCATCGGCGCGGTGCTGACCGTCCCCGAGCATCGCGGCGCCGGCCATGCGTCGCGGCTCGTCGAGTACGTCATCGAGGAGTCTCGCCGCGAGGGCGCGCTGCTCGCGGGCCTCTTCTCGGAGATCGGCACCACGTTCTACGAGCGCCTCGGCTTCACCGCCGTGGCGCTCGATGAAGTCTCGGTGCGCGTGTCAAAGAACCGCGGCGGCTCGCCGGCGATGCTGGTGCGCGCCGGTGACGATCGCGACCTGCCGCTGCTCGCGGCGATGCACGCCACCCGCGCGAAGGACGCGCGATTGGCGCTGCGGCGCGACGCGCCGCTCATTCGCTACGCCATCGCCAAGAAGCGGCTGTTTGCCGGGCTCAGCGCGCCGGGCACCCGGCAGCTCGAGTTCTTCGTGGCCGAGGAAGGCGTCATGGCCGTGGCCTACGTGGTGCTCTCGCAGAACCAGTACGGCTGGACGCTCGAGGAGGCCGGCGATCGCGACCCGGCGGGCGCCCGGCTGGGCGCGATGTTCCAGGTGCTGCTGGCGCGCGAGCCGTCGCTGCGCGATCCGATTGTGCGCGCGTGGTGGCCGCGCGGCTTTCCCACGCCGCCGCAGCTCACGCTGTCGAGCCGCAGCGACCCGAAGGACGTCTTCATGGTGCGCCCGCTGGCCGGCGGCATCGAGGTGCCGCCGGGTCCCGAGGGCGTGTTCTGGTGGCGCAGCGATTACTTCTGAGGCGTGACGGCTCCCGGCCCCCGGCTCTCGGCTGGTGGCGGCGCCGGCTGCGGCGGCTCGATCCTCAGGATCGCCCCGAACGTCTCGTCGGTCAGCGCGTAGAGATACCCGTCGGGGCCCGGCTTCACCTCGCGGATGCGCTGCTTCAGATCGGCGAGCAGGATCTCGCGGCCGACCGGGAGGCCCTTGGGGTTGAACCACACGCGCTGGACGTGCTGGCCGGTGTTGTTGCGCATCCCGCCCACGAACGCGCTGCCCTTCCAGTTCGGGAACCGGTCGCCGTTGTAGAACGACAGCCCGGAGATCGCGATGGCGGGCACCCAGTAGACGACCGGCTCCTCGTAGCCCGGCGCCGTGAACCCCTTGCCGACGACGGTGCCGTCGTAGTTGCGGCCGAGCGACACCTCGGGCCAGCCGTAGTTCTTGCCCTTCTCGATCTTGTTCAGCTCGTCGCCGCCCTGCGGTCCTTCCTCGGTGGACCACAGCGTGCCGTCGATCGGGTTGATGTACATCCCGAGCGGGTTGCGGTGGCCGAGCGTCCAGATCTCCGGCTTGTAGCCCGCCCGGCCGACGAACGGGTTGTCGGGCGGCACGCCGCCGTCGGGCGTGATCCGGAGGATCTTTCCGATGTGCGAGTTCGGGTCCTGCGACTTCGGCGCGATGTTGCGATCGCCGAGCGAGACCAGCAGCATGCCCGTGCTGTCGAAGACGAGGCGCGTGCCGTAGCTGCCGGTCGCCGGTCCCAGGACGCCCGGGAGCTTTTCGGTCCCGGGAGCGCCGTGATACGCGTCGGCCACGAAGATGTCCTTGCCCTCGGTCAGCGTGGAGCCGCCGTCCCAGCGCGCGCGATAGACGGCCGTCGTGGCGTCGTTGCCGCCGCCGGTGCCGGGCTTCGCGTAGGCGAGGTAGATGCGCCGGTTGGTCGCAAACTGCGGATCGAGCGTCACGTCGAGGAACCCGCCGAGGCCGGCAGCAAGGGACTGCGGCACCGGTCCAAGGGCCGTCGGATCGACGACGCCGTTGCGGACGACGCGCAGGCGGCCGGGCCGCTCGGTGACGAGCATGCTGCCGTCGGGCACGAACGCGATGCCCCAGGGGTGGTCGAGGCCCTTGATGGCCGTGACGTGCAGGCGGCCGCGGCCCGTCCCGACATCCCACGGTCCGGCGCCGAGCGTGTCGGTCGGTGCGGGGCCGCGCCCGCGCGCGGGCTGCGCCGGCGGTGCGGCGGGGGCCCCGGCCGGCGGCTGCTGCGCCAGGGGAGCCGAGCTCGACACGAGGCCGACGAACAACGCCACGGCGGCCAGCCAGCCGGCGGCCACCGTCTTCGAAGAGAACTGCATGAGCATGAGACGGATTTTACGCGATGTGCTAGGGCGCGGGGAGGTCGAGCGACAGGGGCACCGTCTCGCCGTAGTCGATGGAGAAGCGCGTCGCGCGCTCCCGCAGCGACTCGAGGAAGTCCGGGTCCTCGCTTGCTCCGGCGTCGAGGTCGTCCACCGCGACGGCGAGATAGTCGTACGGCGGCAGCCCCTCCACGGTGACCGCCCCGCGATCGTCGGCACGCGCCGTCGTCACGTGCCTGGTGGGATAGGCCCACCGGGCGGCGTCGTCGGCAAACAGCACGACGGTGGCGCCGCTTGCGGCGCGTCCACCCGATCGCACGGTGCCCGATACGCGGGTCAGACGGTTGGTCAGCGTGACGCGGACATCGGGCGATGACCCCCGCAGCTCGAAGAGCCGATCGGTGATGTCACGTCCGTCGAGCTCGACCTGCTTCAGCATCCATCCGCGCGGCGTGTCCACCGTCAGCGCGAGCTGCCCCAGCATGCCCGGCACGCGGAAGGTGACGCCTCCGCCGGGCGCGTCGGCGCGGCGCGCCGTCATCTTGAAGTCGGCGCCGCTCGAGGGCTCGCGTACGCCGACCGCGATCCCCTGGTTCGGAAGTGGAGTGCCGCTGTCGGCGACCACCGTGCCGGCGATCGGCGGTGTCCGGATGGTCGTGACCGTGAGAGCGCTCACGCCCTCGGGGCCGACGACGAGCGGCATGAGCGCTTCTTCGCCCTGTCCGCTCATCGGATCGAAGACGGCACCCGCGCGCGCCCGCAGCAGGTAG
>DASRPM010000253.1:0-14037 GCA_035646375.1 Vicinamibacterales bacterium | reverse complement strand
TCCTGCGCCTCCTGCTGCGTGAACGCGCCGCTGATGCGCCCTTCGTCCGAGATGCGGCTCTGGATCACCGGCGCCGAGGTCACCCGGCCGTCGAGCACGATGGCCAGCTGCCGGCCGATGTTCGCCTCGGTCGCGGCGCCGAACTTGCGCGCCCCTTCCGAGTTGAGCGAGAAGCCGATCGCCGGCAGGTTGTTCTCGTCGAGCGTCGGCCGGGCGTTGCGGAGGTCGCGCCCGGTGACCACCGACGCGCGGCGCACGACGTAGTAGACGGTGCCGGGCGTGGCGCCGCCCGCGGCGTCGCCCGAGCCCGGCAGGACGAGCATGTCGGGCGGCACGTTGTTGTTGAAGGCCTGACGCGCCTGTTCCTCGCTGCCGAACGGGCCCTGCTCGACGATCTTCAGCTCGAGGAGCGCCGTGGACCGGATCAGGTCCTTGGCGCGCTGCACGTCGCTGATGCCGGGCAGCTCGACGAGGATCTGGTCGATTGCGCCCTGCCGCGCCACGATCGGCTCGGCCACGCCCAGCTCGTTCACACGGCGCTCGATTGTCTGCAGCGCCTGCGTGACCGCCTCGCCGCGGAGCTGGTTCTCGATGTTCGGCTTCATCGTGTAGGTGTAGGACCCCACCCCCGATGAGCGGTTGTAGACCGTGTCGGCATCCACCGCGGCCGTGCGGTACGCCTGATCGTTGGTCACGCCCTCGATCACGAAGGTCTTGCCGTCCTTCATCTCCAGCTTCGAGAACTGGATGCTGCCGCGCGTGAGCGTATCGCGCAGGCGTTCGACGGTGGTCTCGGTTTCGAGCCGCAGGGCGTCGTCGGTCTGGACGCGCAGCACGAGGTGCACGCCGCCCTTGAGGTCGAGGCCGAGGTTCAACCCCCGGTAGAGGAACGAACCGATCGACAGGGCGACGATCGCCACGATGAGCACGAGCTTCCATTGAACGTTGGTCATGACTGGCCTTCAGTGGAGACGGGATCCTGCCCCTGGTAGCCGACGATCGCGTTGCGCGAGAGCCGGATGCGCACCTTGTCGGCAATCTGCAGCTGCACCGCCTGCTCGGTGATCTCGGTGATGCTGCCGTAGATGCCGCCCGAGGTCACGACGCGGTCGCCCACTTTGAGCGCGGCGAGAAAGGTGTCCACCTTCTGCTGCTTGCGCTTCATGGGCAGCAGGATGACGAAGTAGAAGATGCCCAGGACGAGCGCGAAGGGCACGAACTGCACCCACGCCGGCGCCCCGCCCTGCGGAGACGCGCCCATGGCCATCAGGAACGGAACGGCCACGTCCTGCATCCAATGTCCCATTGCGGAAAGATTCATGAATCGAGTGCCAGGCGGGAGAGCGATTGGACGAACCTCTCCCGGAAGCTTTCGAAGCTCCGAAACGCTATAGCGTCCCTGATCCTCCGCATGGTGTCAAGGTAGAAGGTCAGGTTATGCAACGTGTTAAGGGCGGCGGCGCTCATCTCGCCGGCCACGTAGAGATGGCGAAGATACGCCCGGCTGTGGCGCCGGCAGGTGTAGCAGCCACACTCCGGATCGAGCGGTGACAGATCGTCGGCATAGCGGGCGTTCTTGATGTTCAGACGCCCCTGGCTGGTGAAGAGCTGTCCGTTGCGGGCGTGCCGCGTGGGCATGACGCAGTCGAACATGTCGATGCCCCGGGCGACGCACTCGACGAGGTCCTGGGGGGTGCCCGCTCCCATCAGGTAGCGGGGCTGGGCCTCCGGCAGCCGCGCCGCCGTGGCCTCCACCACCGCGTACATCATGTCCACCGGCTCCCCGACGCTCAACCCGCCGATGGCATAGCCCTCGAACCCGACGGCCACCGTGGCGTCGGCGCTGGCGTCGCGCAGGTCCTGAAACACGCCCCCCTGCACGATGCCGAACTGGGCCTGGCCGGCGTTGGTCACCGTGACGTCCGGCGGGGGCGCCTGACGCAGGGCGTCGAGCCTTGCCCGGCAGCGTCCCGCCCACCGCGCCGAGCGCTCCATCGACCGCGCCGCCTCGTCGCGCGTGGCCGGGTAGGCCAGGCACTCGTCGAACACCATCTGGATGTCCGACCCCAGCCGGGCCTGGATGTCGGTGACGCGCTCCGGCGTCAGGAGGTGACGGGAGCCGTCGAGGTGCGACTGGAACTCGGCGCCCTCCTCGCGGATGACCCGCCGCTCGGCCAGGCTGAACACCTGGTAGCCGCCGCTGTCGGTGAGGATGGGCCGGTCCCATCCGATGAAGGCGTGCAGGCCGCCGAGGCGCGCAATCCGCTCGTCGCCGGGACGGAGAAAGAGGTGATACGTGTTGCCGAGGACGATCGAAGCGCCGATATTCTCGAGGTCGCGGTGCAGCGCCGCCTTCACGCTGCCCTGCGTGCCGACGGGCATGAACGCCGGCGTTTCGACCTCGCCGTGCGGCGTGGTCATGGTGCCGAGGCGCGCGCGGCCGTCGACCGCACGCAGGCTGAATCCGAAGCTCACCGCTATTATTCTTACTTCACGTGAAAAAACTGCGCGTCGGCGTGATCTTCGGCGGCCGTTCCGGCGAACACGAGGTGTCGATCGCGTCGGCCGCGGCCATCTTCAAGCATCTCGACCCGGCCCGCTACGACGCGGTGCCCATCAAGATCGCCAAGGACGGAGGCTGGGCGCTGGCCGGTGAGACGCCGAAGGCGCTCTCGGCGGCCGACGTGCACGCGCAGGCCGTGACCGAAGCGCTCGTGGCGGTGGATCCCTCGGCGGCATTGCAGGGCTCGCGCATCGACGTCGTCTTCCCGGTCCTCCACGGCCCCTATGGCGAGGATGGCACCGTGCAGGGCCTCCTCGAGCTCGCCAACGTGCCCTACGTGGGGGCCGGGGTGCTGGGGTCGGCCGTTGGTATGGACAAGGCGGTGATGAAGGCGCTCTTCGCGGCGGCCACTCTGCCGATCGTGCCGCACCTGACGGTGCTGCGCCGCGACTGGGAGCGCGACGCCGCCGGCATCACGCAGGCCGTCGCGCGCGACCTGCGCTACCCGGTGTTCGTCAAGCCCGCCAATCTCGGCTCCAGCGTCGGCATCTCGAAGGCCACGTCCGACGCCGGGCTCGCCGACGCCATGAAGCTGGCGCTCGACTTCGACCGCAAGGTGGTGATCGAGGCGGGTGTGCCCGACGCCCGCGAAATCGAATGCGCCGTGCTGGGCAACGACGACCCGGACGCGTCGGTGCCGGGCGAAATCATCGTGACGCACGCCGACGGGTTCT
Organism: Vicinamibacterales bacterium; assembly: GCA_035646375.1. Lineage (GTDB taxonomy): Bacteria > Acidobacteriota > Vicinamibacteria > Vicinamibacterales > UBA2999 > DASYRM01. The sequence goes on along the minus strand of DASRPM010000253.1, from coordinate 10,800 downwards.
ATTCGTACGCGGCCAAGTACCTCGACTCCAACGGCGCGTCGTGGCAGATTCCCGCCGACATCCCTCCGGAGACGGCGGCCATCGTGCGCCGCTTGAGCGTGGAAGCCTTCAAGGCCCTCGAACTGGCCGGCATGGCGCGCGTGGACTTCTTCGTGAGCCGGCAGTCGGGCACCGTGTTCCTGAACGAGGTCAACACGATTCCGGGCTTCACCACCATCTCGATGTATCCCAAGATGTGGGAAGCCTCCGGCCTGAGCTACCCCGCGCTGCTCGACCGCCTCATTGCGCTCGCGATCGAGCGCCACGCCGAAAAGCAGCGGCTGCGCACGAGCGTCATCTGATCACGTAGCGAGGCTGCGCCCTGGACGACTTGGCCTCCGCCTCACGACTGACAGCATCTGCTTTGCCCCGCCTTCGGCGGGGCGTTGGCGCGATGGCGGCGCTGCTCGCACTCGCCGTGCCGGCCGCCGGCGCCGGGCTCACCAACGGCCCGGCCATCGCCGCCGTTTACGACGCCATCCTCGACGCCGACTTCCCGCGAGTGCCCGCGCTGCTGACGGCTGGCTGCGGGAAGGGGTGGGACGCGCCCGGCGGGCCCCTGCGGGCCGGCCCGGCCGGATCCTCGCCGGCGCCCGTGTGCCACGTGATGGACGTGGTGTCGCGCTGGTGGCAGCTCCAGGCCGACCCGGGCGATCACCGCGCCGACGCCGGGTTCGAGCGTCACGCCACCGCCGCGATCGCCCGCGCGGAGGCCTGGACGACGGCGGAACCGGCGACGGCCGAAGCCTGGTTCTATCTGGGCGCGGCGTACAGCACCCGCGTGCAGTGGCGTGTCCTGCGAGGGCAGCGGCTCGCCGCGGCTCGCGACGGCAAGCGCATCAAGGAGGCGCTCGAGCGCGCGCTGGCGCTCGATCCCGCCTTGCAGGACGCCTATTTCGGCATCGGGCTGTATCGCTACTACGCCGATGTGGCGCCGGCGGCCGCGCGAATGCTGCGCTGGCTGCTCCTGCTCCCGGGTGGCGATCGCGAGGCGGGGCTGCGCGAAATGCTGCGGGCTCGCGACGGCGCCCAGCTGCTGCGCGACGAGGCCGACTACCAGCTGCACACGCTCTACGTGTGGTACGAGAAGCGTCCCGACGAGGCGCTGGCCATCGTGCGGCGGCTGCAGGAGCGCCATCCTCGCAACCCCGTCTTCGCGCAGGCCGCCGCCGAGATCGAGGACGTGCACCTCTCGGACTACGCGTCGAGCCTCCGGACATGGCAGGCGCTCCTGGCCGACGCCCGCGCCGGGCGCGTGGTGTGGCCCGACCTCACGGAGGTCCGCGCGCGACTGGGCGCAGCCCTTCAGCTCGACCGCCTCGCCGAGACCGACGCCGCTATCGACCACCTGCGAGCCGTGCTCGCCTCGGGGCCGCCGGCGCCCGCCGGCGCCGCGGCCAGCGCCAGGCGGCAGCTCGACGCGGCCCTCGATCGCATGAAATCGCCGGCGTACCGGCTCTCGATCGAAGGCTGGCGGGCTCTCGAGCGCGGCGACACCACCGCCGCCGCGCAGGCGCTCGATCGCTCGTTTGCGCTGGCACCGGACGATCAGGTGACGCGGTATCGGAAGGCGCGCCTGCTGCTCGCCCAACGCAACGAGAGGGCCGCGATCGACCTGCTCGAGGGCGTGATTGCCTCGCCCCTCACGCCGCCGCACGTCTACGCCGCCGCGTGCCTCGACGCCGCGCAGGCGCACGAGCGGCAGGGCGGCGTCGAGCGCGCCATCGAGCTTTACGAGCTCACCGTTGCCGCGTTCGGTGTCGATCCGCGCGCCCGGAGCACCGCGCAGCGCGCGCTCGTGCGCCTCGCAAAGCCTGCGTGATCGCGCACTCCGCACCATCGTGCGCGCGGCTCGCGCATGCGGCTGCTGCAGAACATGCGCGATGGATCCGAAACTTGACATCAAGGGTGAGATTGGACGTGGCTGAGAGCGTCGGTTTTTGACAAGGCGCTCGATTTTGTGCTTGACACAACAAGAATCTCACCCGTAATCTACATCTGGTATGAGGGTGGATGGCTCAGCCCACCAATTGTGACGGCCGAGCGGTCGTCGGAGGCTGGGTCGCTAACTCCTAAGGAGAAGCAAATGGCGAAGAAAGCTGCCAAGGGCGCAAAGAAGAAGGCCGCTAAGAAGCGGTAATTCTTCTGAAGGCTTTATGGGGTGCGTGTTGACGCACCCCATTTTTTTAGCCTTCGAAAAAGGGGCGCGTGTTGACGCGCCCCTTTTGCTTGTACGGCAATTTCCGCGCGTACGTAGTCGCGCGTCCTTCAGACTGTTCAGTGTTTTCGTAGGGGCACATCTTTAGATGTGCCCGACCAGCAAAGGCCTAAGGCCGACAGGTTCTATTCCGGATTGACGCCGTCGCGGATGCGCACGCGGCGGATCACGTCCCACGGCAGCAGCCGATCGACGACCTCCATGCCCGCGACCACCGTGCCAAACACGGTGTATCGCGCGTCGAGGTGCGGCGCCGGCGAGTGGGTGACGAAGAACTGGCTGCCTCCCGTATCGCGCCAGTCGAGCGCCATGCCGACGGTGCCGCGCAGGTAGGGCCGCTGATTGAGCTCGTCGCGGATGGTGTAGCCGGGGCCGCCTTCGCCGTCGCCACGCGGGTCGCCGCCCTGCACCACGAAGTCGGGCACGATGCGATGGAACGGGACGCCGTTGAAGAAGCCCTTCCGCGCGAGGTTCACGAAACTGCGAGCGGTGATCGGCGCGTCGAGCACGGCCAGCTCGATCTCGACGGTGCCCTTGTCGGTCTCGATGAACGCGCGCGGCGAGAACGGCGGCGCCACCATCGCCTTCCACGCGGCGCTCTCCACGTCCTCGCCCGCGGTGGCCGGCCGCATCCCCACGGCCACGCCGTCGGTCACCTTCTGCTCGCGCAGCAGGTCCGCCGCCCGCACCCGCACGGCCCAGTCCTTGTCCTTCAACGCCTGGTCGAGCAGTGGCCGCGACCCGGCGGGATCGAGCTGCGCCAGCGCCGCCAGAATCGACGCACGCGCCGTATAGGCGGCGTCGGCGCCTGCCGCGGCGTACGCCTGGCGCAGGTCCGGCACCGCATCGGCGGCGTTGAGCTGCGCGAGCGCCTGCGCGGCCGCGGAGCGGACCACGACGTCGGGCGCTCGCAGCCTGCCGCGAATCAGCGCGGCGGCGCCCGCCGCCTTCGACGCCGCGATGGCCGTGATGACCGCCGGCACGACGCGCACGTCGGCGTCGGCGGCCATCGCGGCGAGCCGCGGAAACCCCTGCCCGTCCGGCAACCCGCCAAGCGCGCCCGCCTGGGCCACGCGCACCGTCCAGTCCGGATCGGCGTCGAGGCCCGACAGCGTGGCCGTGAAGGTCTCGGGATCCACTCGCGCCAGCGCGCGCATCGCCGTGCCACGGATGGCCGGCACCGAATGGGAGACGAGCTCCACGAGGATGTCGGAGGTGCGGGCGTCCGCCAGCGCCGCCAAGGCGTTCATCGCCTCGAGCCGAATGGGGGGCGAAGTCGCCGGGTCGCCGACGATGCGCGTCATCAGCTGCAGGGAACCGCGATCGTTGAGCGCCGCGAGGGCGCGGATCGCCTGGATCATCGTCGCCGCGTCGCGCGGCTGCTCGACCTCGGCGCGAATCGCGGCCAGCGCCAGCGGCTGCGCCGCCTTCGCCGACGCCAGCCCACGCAGGGCAAACGACGCGGTGTAACGGCCGGGCGTCGAGAGGAGCGCCAGCAGGGCCGGCGCCGCACGCGGGTCTCCGATGCGCTGCAGCGCGTAGGCCACCGGCCACCATCGCGACACGGGCTGGCCGTCGGCGCCAGTCACCGCGGCCGCCAGCGGCTCGTAGACGCCCAGCCGCGCCAGCGCAAAGAGACCAAGCCGCACGGCCTCGACCGGCGGGGCCAGCGGCGACGTCAGATCCTCGGGCTGCACGCCGGCCAGCGCCCCGGTCGCAAGGTGCGTCCGGACCATCTCGCCGATCGCGGCCCCATCGGCCTTGTCGCCAATCAAGCCGAGGGCCTCGGCCGCACGCCCCTGGAGCACCACGTCGCGTCCGGTCAGCGCCTGGGTCAGGACGGGACGGGCCGCCGGCGAGCCGATGAGGCCAAGGGCGAACGCCGCCATCTGCCGCACCTCGACCTCCTCGTCGGCGAGGGCCTTGCCGAGCGGCTCCACGGCATCCGGCAGACCTACGCGCCCGAGCGCCAGCGCCGCGCGGCGGCGCACGCGCGCCTCTGGGTCGCCGAGCAGGACGAGCAGATCGGTGGGAGGGGGCGGCGCCACGAGCGCCGGCACCGTCTTCGTGGCCGGCCGGATGACGACCGGCGCCACGGGATTGGGATCGCGTACGAGCCGCTGGTCCTCGAGCCTCGAGATCCAGGCGAGCTTCTGCTCCCACGACACCCTGGGAATTGGCGGCGCCGGAACGGTCTCGGGCGCCTTGGGCATGCAGCCGGCGGCAAGCACCGCAAGCAGGAAACAGTGGGCGCGGGCGTTCGCCGAGTGCATCGATCTGAGGAAGGCTGAGGGCTCGGATGATAGCATGCGGGCAGCAGCTGACTTGGAGCCCGTCCACTCCCTCCCGTTCCGGTCGATTGCGATCGAAGGCCCGATAGGCGTCGGAAAGACCGCGCTGGCCGAGCGCATCGCCACGCGCCTCGACGCCGCGACGGTGCTCGAGGAAACCGAGAATCCGTTCCTCGCCGACTTCTACAACGGGCGCCCCGGCGCGGCGCTGCAGTCGCAGCTCTTCTACCTGCTCAACCGGCACCGCCAGCAGCTGTCGCTGCGCCAGTCGAACCTGTTCGCGCAGAACACCATCTGCGACTACCTGTTCGACAAGGACAAGATCTTCGCGTATCTCAATCTCGACGACAACGAGCTGTTCATTTATCAGCGGCTGTACGACCTGCTGGCCGCCGACGTGCCCACGCCGGACCTGGTGGTGTATCTGCAGGCGCCGACCGAAGTCCTCGAGCGCCGCCTCCGCCGCGATCGCACGCCCGACCCCAACGACGAGCCGCGCGTGCCAGACCCCTCGCCCGACTACGTCAAGGAGCTGAACGAGGCCTATCAGCACTTCTTCTTCCACTACACGGCCACGCCGCTCCTCGTCGTGGAAACCTCCGACGTCGATCTCACCGGAAGCGACGACGCACTCGACGACCTGCTGCGGCAGATGGCCTCCATGACGCGCGGCACGCGCTATTACGTGCCGCGCCCGTAGTGCGCCGCTTCGCACCGCGCAAGTCCAGTAAAACAAGAGCTTTCGCTCCCTACCCGCCCCACCCGCCCTACCCGTCTTACCCGCCCTTGGAGCGTGCTACAGTCCCCAGTGATGGCGTGGTTCAAGAAGACCCGCAAGCCGATGGCCTCGGTGACGGCGGAAAAGCCAAGCCGGGTGCCAGAGGGTCTGTGGGTGAAGTGCCCCGACTGCGGCAACCCCGTCTACAAGAAGGATCTCGAGGGCAACCTGAATGTCTGCCCCAAGTGCGCGCACCACTTCCGGCTGAACGCCACCGAACGGCTGACGGCGCTGTTCGATGACGGCGAGTACGTCGAGCACTTCCCCGGCCTGCGATCCACCGACCCCCTGCAGTTCACCGACACCAAGCCGTATCGCGAACGTCTGCAGAAGACGATCGAAGCCACCGGCCTCAACGACTCGGTCATCGTGGCCACCGGACGGCTCGACGGGCTCGACGTCGTGATTGCCGCGATGGAATACAGCTTCATCGGCGGCAGCATGGGCGTGGTGGCGGGCGAGAAGCTGACGCGGGCGGTGGAGATGGCGCTCGAGCGGCGGCACCCAGTTCTCATCGTCTCCTGCTCGGGCGGCGCCCGCATGATGGAAGGCGCGCTGTCGCTGATGCAGATGGCCAAGGTCTCGGCGGCGCTCGCGCGCCTCGATCGTGCGCGGCTCCCCTACATCTCCATCCTCACTGACCCGACGACCGGCGGCGTCACGGCGAGCTTCGCGATGCTCGGCGACCTCAACATCGCCGAACCGAAGGCGCTCATCGGCTTTGCCGGTCCCCGCGTCATCGAGCAGACCATCCGCCAGAAGCTGCCGGACGGCTTTCAGCGGAGCGAGTTCCTGGTCGAGCACGGCATGCTCGATCTGGTCGTGGACCGCCGGGACATGAAGGCGGTCGTGGCGCGTGCGCTGCGCTTCATGGGAGCAGAGCTGGCGCCGACCCGGGTGCCGGAGCAGACCGGCGTCGCCGTGGCGGCACCTACGCGCTGACCACGCATTGCTCGACCGGCTTTCCTCGCTCGAAACCTTCGGCATCAAGCTGGGGCTCGAAAACATCTCGCGCCTCTGCGAGGCGCTCGGCCATCCGGAGCGGAGCTTCACCACCCTGCACGTCGCCGGCACCAACGGCAAGGGGTCGGTGACCGCCATGGTCCACGCGGCGCTGCACGCCGCCGGGCTCCGGACCGCCCGCTATACCTCGCCGCATCTGGCCGACATCACCGAGCGGTTCGTCATCGGCGACCACGCGGTGGACACGGCCGCCTTCAACGCCGCGGCGCACGAAGTGCTCGACCTCGCGGACCGCCTCGTGGCGGACGGCACGCTGCGCGTCCTGCCCACGTTTTTCGAGGCCACCACCGCCATCGCGTTCGAACTCTTCCGCCGGGCGGCCGTTGACGTGGCGGTCATCGAGGTGGGCCTGGGCGGCCGCTTCGACGCCACCAACGTCATTACCCCCGTGGCCGGCGCCATCACCACCATCGGCTTCGACCATCAGCAGCACCTGGGCTCGACGCTGGGTGAGATTGCCTTCGAAAAGGCCGGGATCATCAAGCCGGGCATGACGGTGGTGGCCGGCGCCCTGCCGCCGAGCGCCATGGACGTGGTGCGGCGCGTGGCGGGCGAACGCGGCGCGACGCTCGTGGAGTCGGCCACCGACACCCGCGTCACCGCGGACGCCATCGACGGCGCCGCCCGCGTCACCATCGAGACGCCGCGAGGCCGCTACGGCCCGCTCACCCTCGCGCTGCGCGGGGATCACCAGGTGGGCAACGCGGTCGTGGCCACCCGGCTCCTCGACGTGGCGGCCGCCGCCGGCGTGCCCGTGACCGCGGAGCACATCGAGCGCGGCCTGTCGTCGGCGCACTGGCCGGCACGCCTCGAATACATCCAGGTGGACGGCCGCCGCCGCGTGCTGCTCGACTCCGCGCACAACGCCGAGGGCGCTGGCGCGCTGGCCGCGCACCTCCGGCGCTGGCACCCGGAAGGGCTCCCGCTCGTCGTCGGCATCATGCGCGACAAGGACGTGCACGACATCCTGTCGCCCGTGCTGCCACTGACCACGCGCGTGATTGCCACGTCGGCGCCGACCCCGCGGGCGCTCCCCGCCGACGAGCTCGCCGTGCGCGTGCACGCCGCCGCCGATCGCCTCGGCCTCGGTCACCTCGCCGTGGAGGTGGACGACGATCCGATGCAGGCCGTGGACCGCGCCCTCGCCTCCGCCGATCTGGTCTGCGTGGCGGGATCGATCTTCCTGGTGGGTCCCCTGCGGGAACGCCTGCTGTCACGCGCGCTCGCGGCGGCGCCGCCCCAGATCCGATGACGCACCGGCTCGCAGCGCTCGGGCTCGCCTGCCTGCTGGTGTGCCGCACCGCGGGTGGGCAACAGCTGCAGCCGCCGTCCACGCAGCTGCCTCCAACGCAGCCGGCCGACGCCGCACCGCAGGACCCGGCGGCCGAAGGCCAGGCCGCCGACCCGTCGTCGCCGATCGCCAAACTGCTGGGCGGACGTGCCGACCGCCAGGAGGTGGTTGGCAATCGACTGAGCATGATCGGCCAGGTCGAACTCCAGCCACCCAACAGCATGGTGAAGTTCTTTGCCGACCAGGTGGACATCTACCTCGAGGAGAACCGGCTGGAAGCGCGCGGCAACGTGGTCTTCTCCGAACCGAACGGCCGCATTGCCGCCGAGCGCGTCGAGTTCGACCTCGGCAAGGGCACCGGCGTCTTCCACGACGCCTCCGGCATCATGGCGATGGGCAAGTTCGCCAGCCCCACGCAGTTCGCCGGCCAGGATCCCGACATCTATTTCTACGGGCAGACGATCGAGAAGCTCCCGGATCGGAAGTACCGGATCACCAAGGGCGCCTTCACCACGTGCGTGCAGCCCACGCCGCGATGGGAGCTCACGAGCGGCAGCGTGGACATCACGCTCGACGACTACGCGCTGGCCCGCGGCACGGTGCTGCGCGTCAAGGGCGTGCCGCTGCTCTACCTGCCGGTCGTCTACTACCCGCTGCAGGAGAGCCAGCGCGCCACCGGCTTCCTGCTGCCGACCTACGGCACGTCCACCTACAAGGGCCAGGCGATCAGCAACGGCTTCTTCTGGGCGATCGACCGCAGCCGCGACCTGACGCTGATGCACGACTGGTTCACGCGATCGGGGCAGGGCGCCGGCGGCGAGTACCGCTACATCGCCAACGCGCAGTCGTCGGGCAGCATCAAGGCCTATCGCTTCTGGCGGAACGAAACCAGCTACGAGGACGGCGGCCCCACCCTCGTGCTGCCGGCCAACAAGAGCATCGAGGTGCAGTCGGCGCTCAACCACCGGATCACGCAGCAGCTCCGCGCCCGCGCGCGCGTGGACTACTTCTCCGACCTCACGACACAGCAGCTGTATCACCAGGACATCTATCAGGCCACGCGCAGCACGCGCGTCATCGACGGCAGCGTGAGCGGCACGTTCGGGCGCACATCTTTGAGCGCGCAGTACCAGCGCAACGAGTACCTGACCGGCACGAACTCGTCGAGCGTCTACGGCAGCACGCCGCGGCTCGCCGCGAACGTCGCGCCGCAGATGCTGTTCGGCACGCCGATCTACGCCTCGGCGAGCACCGAGTACGCCTTCATTCCCAACCGGCAATTGGGCGACGTGGACGGCCACCGGGAGATCCTCAACGACTCGTCGCTCGGCAGGTGGGACCTCGCGCCGTCGCTGCGGGTGCCGCTGTCGCGCCTGACGTACCTGTCGGCCAACACCAGCGCCTCGTACCGCTCCACCTTCTACTCGCGCAGCCTCGACGCCGACAAAAGGCTGACGTCGAAGAACCTGCTGCGGCAGTTCCTCGCGCTGCGCACCGAAGTGATCGGGCCGGTGCTGACCAAGATCTGGGACACGCCGGAGAGCGAGCGGACCGAACGCATGAAGCACGTGATCGAGCCGGCGTTCGCCGTGGACTACACCACCGAGTTCGCGAACCAGCCGTTCGTGCCGAACACCAACGACGCGGCCGATCAGATCATCGGCGGCGCGGCGCGCGTCACGTACGGCATCACCAACCGGCTGTTCTATCGTGGACGTCCGACGGAGACCGCGCGCGGCCAGACGCGCGAGTTCATGACGGTGGGCGTGCAGCAGTCGTACTACACCGACCCGCTGGCGAGCCTCTATGACACGACCTACGTGTCGGACCGCCTGAGGCAGGTGTCGCTGTCGCCCATCGCCGTCGTCGCCCGCTTCTCGCCGACCGTCGCCTTCGACACCAACGCGCGTGTGGAGTACGACGTGAACGGCAACGGCATGCAGAGCGTGTCGGGCGGCGCCAGCGTCAGCTCGATACGAGGCTCGGGCAACCTGACGTTCAGCCGCAGCCGCCCGACGCCCCTCGTCGAGCCGACCACCTTCCTTACCGGCTCCACGGCTGTGCGCCTGCGCGAGGGGAAGGTGACGAGCCAGTACGCCATCAGCTGGGACGTGGCACGCAACTACATCGTCAGCCAGAGCGTGGCCATGTCCTACATGGCGCAGTGCTGCGGCATCCAGGTCGAGTTCCAGAACTACAACTACCAGCCGAATTCGGGGCTGGTGGCGTACGGACTGCCGGCTGACCGCCGCTTCAACATCTCGCTGGTGCTCGCCGGGCTGGGCAGCATCTCGAACTTCTTCGGCGCCTTCGGCGGAACAGGTACAGTGAGGTAACGTGCGCGAGGTTCTCGTCACCGGCGGCGCCGGCTTCATCGGCAGCAACTTCGTCCGCTACGCGTTGCGGACGCATGCAGACTGGCGCGTCACGACGCTCGACAAGCTCACCTACGCGGGGCGGCGCGAGAACCTGCACGACGTGATGCAGGATCCGCGGCACGAGTTCGTGCACGGCGATATCGCGGACGCGGCCGTGTCGGGTCCGCTGGTCGAGCGGTCGGCCGTCGTGGTGCACTTCGCCGCCGAGACGCACGTGGACCGGTCGCTGCTGAACGCCGGCGACTTCATCCGCACCGACGTCGAGGGCACCTGGGTGCTGCTCGAGGCGGCGCGCCGCGCCAGGGGGCTCGAGCGTTTCATCCAGATCTCCACCGACGAGGTCTATGGGTCGGTGCCCACGGGCGCGAGCGTCGAGACCGACGAGCTCAAGCCGCGCAATCCGTACGCGGCAAGCAAGGCGGGCGCCGATCGCCTGGCCTACAGCTACTGGGCCACCTACGAGCTGCCGATCGTCATCACCCGCGCGTCGAACAACTACGGCGCGTACCAGTTTCCGGAAAAGGTCATCCCGCTCTTCGCCACCAACGCCATCGACGACATCCAGGTGCCGCTCTACGGCGACGGCCGCAACGTGCGCGACTGGCTGCACGTGGACGACCATTGCCGCGCGGTGGACCTGCTGATCGAACGCGGCGTGAACGGCGAGGTGTACAACGTGGGCGGCGGCAACGACATCATGAACGTCGAGCTCACGCATCGCATCCTCGACGGGCTCGGCAAGCCGCGTACGCTCATCAAGCCCGTCGCCGACCGGCCCGGCC
>DASRPM010000252.1:0-5145 GCA_035646375.1 Vicinamibacterales bacterium | reverse complement strand
ATTTGGCGTTTGCGGCCGCCGACAGCCTGAAGTTCCATCCGCGCTGCTACGTCATCTGGGACGAGGAGCGGACAGCAGCCGAGGAGGCCGGCTAGACGGGGAGCCGCCGCCCAGGGGGAGCCGTGGCGCCTCATCCCAGCAACCGTTCGGCTATGATGCCGCCATGAGAATAAAGGCCCGGGGGATAGCCGTCCAACCGACGTGTTGACCTGTTATCGCACGCGACGGCGACTGGGCGCCTGGCTGGACGGCGCCCTGGACGAGGGGACGGCGCGCTCGACGGCCGCTCATGTGGCCGCTTGTGGGGTGTGCCAGCGCGAGGCCGGCGAGTTGCGCCGTCTCCATACGCTGCTGACCCGCACCGCGGTCGTCCGGGATCCCGACTGGACCGGCTTCTGGCCTGGCGTCGTGCGCGGCATCCAGGATCGCCGGGTGCTCGCTCCCGTACGGAGCCCGTCGCGTCGATGGCGACCCCAGTGGGCGCTCGGCGGCGCCCTCGCCGCCGCCTTGCTGGTTTCGCTGGGGCTCTGGCAGTTCGGACCGGCTACCGAGCCCGGGGTTCTCGTGAGCTCCGCGTCCACCGGCGATCCACGCGCGACGGTGATGGTGTATGGCCCGCCCGAGCGTGATGTCGCCATCGTCTGGGTCCTCGGCCTCGGCGACAACTAAGACGACCGCCGCGCTCGCCGCCGGTATCCGGACGGTCGCCCGCACATACCCGTGTGCAGGTTCGACCCTGGCGCTGCCCATATCTCGAGGCAGAGCCGGTCTCGGGTGCCGCTAACCTCCGATGCGGTCGGGCTCCGGAGTCTGGCGTGAATCCTGCTCGCTCACGTCCAGCATGTTGACGATCTGGACGCTTAGGTCGACGCGCCTCGAATCTCAACAATAGCCTCATGGGATTCGAAGAGCTTCCTGGGTTGCGCGACCGGATCGCCACCCGCATCAGAGGTTCACAGCAGGCCGAGAACCTCTCCGAAAGTGCGTGGGCGAGACGACACGGCTTCTCCCAGCACCAGGTGAATGCGTGGGTGAGCGCGAGGAGTCGCACGGTGCCGAGCCTGCGGAATTTGCAGAAGCTCGCGATACTGTTCGGAATGCCGTGGCAGGCCCTGCTCATCGGGTCGGAAGGTCTCGATGAGGTGTGTGCATCCACGCGGGCGCGGGCGGCCGTGGCCACAGGTAGTGCAGGCGAGATCGTCAGTGTGCGCGCGGTCAGTGCCGACGTCTATGAGATCAGGTACGAGAACGGGCGCGTCTACCGGGGACCGCTGCGACGCTTCCAGGATAGCGCGCTCGTCGCCTCCGCCGCGCGTACGCAAAAGCCGCAACCGGCGCCGCGCTCTCAACGCCGGCGGCGGCGCGTGGAGCGGAACGATCAAGGAGATTGAGAACTAGCGGTCGGAGGGCTTCAGAGCCGCGAGGCGCTCGCGGGCGAGGGGGGCTTCTTCGGCCTGCGGAAAGTTGTCGACGAGATATTGCAGGCGGGCCTGAGCCACGGCCGGCTGCTTGAGCTCCAGCAGCGCCAGCGCTTCCTTGTAGAGGGCCGTGGCCGCCTTGTCGCTCCGCGCGAAATTGGCCTGCACCTTCCGGAACTCCTGCACGGCCTGCTCGAGCGCCTCCGTCGCCTTGTCCGCCTGCCCGGCGTTGGTGAAGCCTCGGGCCACGCTGAAGTGCGCCTCGCCGATCCAGTACTGTGCGGCGCCGGCGAGCGGATGGTCGGGGTAGCGGCGCAGGAACTCACGGAAGCCGGCCACGGCGAGCGGATAGCTGCCCTTGCTGAAGTCGATGTACGCCGCCTGGTAGATATCTTGAGGTTGGAGCGCGTTCGTGGACGGCCGCGAGCCTGGTGTTGGCTCGACGGGGGCGGGCGCCGGTGCTGGTGCAGTGGGACGGGCGGTCGCGGTGGGTGGCAGCGGGGCCGGGACGGCGGTGGCGCCGCGCATCTGGCGGCCGAGCGCCTCCGTGCGCGTGTTCAGTTCGTCGAGGCGTCCGGCCAGGGACGTCAGGCCCGTGGAAAGTCCCTCCAGCCGCTGCGCGATGGCCTGCAGCCGCCGCTCGTCCTCGGCCGTCCGCTCGCGCTGGCGCTTTTCCATCTGCGCCACGGCGGCCTCGGCGTCGGCTTTCGCCGTCGATGCGCTCCTCTGGATGACGGCGAGCTCGGTGCGGACCTCCATGAGGTCTTGCTGCGTGGCCACGCCGGTGACGTCGCTCATCGAGGCGCAGCCGCCGAACAGCAGCGCGGCGAGGATCAGGCGCGCGCCCGTCCTCGCCGCCGTGTCCCGCACGACTATCGGGGTTTCACCAGGAAGTGTGCCCGTCGGTTCTTGGCCCAGCACCCTTCGCTCTTCTCCGTGCAGGTCGGCCGCTCTTCACCGTAGCTGATGATGGTGACACGATTGGCCTGGACACCCTGCGAGACGAGGTAGTTCATCGTCGACTTGGCGCGCCGCTCGCCAAGAGCGAGGTTGTACTCGTTGGTGCCGCGCTCGTCGGCATGCCCCTCGATCAGAACGAGGTGATTCGGATTCGACTTGAGCCACGCCGCGTTGGCGTCGAGTGTCCGCGTGTCGGCCGGGCGGATGTCGTACTTGTCGAAGTCGAAGAACACGTCCTGCAGCTCGGGCACGGCCACGAAGGTGCGCACCTCCGGTCGCGCGGCCGGTGCCGGCGCCGCCGGGGCCGGGGTGGGCGTGGCGGTGGCGCCGCCGCCGGGCTGTGACATCGAAGGTCCGGAAGGCGTGGCTGTCGTGCCGCCCGGCTGGCTGGAACTTGGTGCCATCGTGCTCGCCGTGCCCGTTGGAGCGGGGGCCGCGGCCTGGGTGGTTGCCGGACGCTTGGCGCACCCACTGCCGATCGCGGCCAGAACGAGCAGCGATGTGACAACAAGAAAGGAACCGCGCGTAGCCATGACGCCTCCTTTTGATCTGCTGCTGAGTGCCCGCTGCAACGCCTGAAACTGTATCACGGCAACCGCGGCGACCACGAGGGGCTTGTCGCCTCGGCGGCGCCCGTCGTGATGACCGCCTGGGCGCTTCCGTCGATCAGCATGGCCATGATCTGCCAGCGTCCGTTGCGATTCGACTGGAACGCGAGGTGTCGCCCGCTCGGCGCCCACGTCGACCCCTGATTGTCACCGCCGCCCCCCGTGAGTCGGCGCGGATTCGAGCCGTCCACGTCGATGAGCCAGATGTCGTGGATGCCCTGCCGAGCCGTATAGGCGATCGCGTCACCCTTCGGTGACCAGCGTGGCTGGGTGTGGAAGCCGCCCGACGTGAGCTGCCGCACGCTCGTGCCCTCGGCGTCCATCACGTACAGATTCGGACTGCCCGTGCGATCCGAGATGAACGCGAGCTGACGCCCGGTGGGCGCCCACGTGGGCTCCGTATCGATGCCGGCGTGACGGGTGAGCCGGCGCATGGTGCCCGTCGCCAGCGTCAGCACGTAAACTTCGGGATTGCCGTCCTTGGACAGCGTCATCGCGATGCTCTTGCCGTCGGGGCTGAAGGCGGGGGCCGTGTTGATGCCGACGAAGGCCGCCAGCGTCTGCTCCGGTCGGCGCTCGAACGGGAAGGCGCGGTAGAGGTCGGGATAGCCCTGCTTGTAGGACGTGTAGGCGAGCGACCGCGCGTCGGGGCTCCAGACCGGCGTGAGATTGATCGAGCCGTTGCGCGTGAGCGGCACCGGCGACGCGCCGTCGTAGTCGGCGACCACGATCTCCTTGGCGCCGCGCGGTCCCGCCACGTAGGCGATCTTGGTGTCGGCCACGCCCGGCTCGCCGGTGAACTGCAGCACCACCTCGTCGGCGATCTTGTGTGCGAGGCGCCGGCCCTGCACGCCGGGGACGTCGAACTTCTTGGTCGTGATGAGCCGATGCTCGGGCGTGGTGAGATCGTAGAGACGCATCTCGCCCTCGAGACGATCGGGTCGGATCGTGAGCAGGCCGTGCAACGCGGCGTGAGCGCCGGCGGCGGCGAACTCCTTCCACGACTGCTGGAGCGCAGCGGCGTTGCCGGCGGGAATGGCGCCGGTGGCCGCCACCACGCTGAAGAGGCCGGAGAACGTCAGGTCGGCGCCGGCGATGGCGGCGACCTGCTTGCCGGCGCCCTGGCTGTCGGTGCCGGCGACGACCGTGAACTCAGGCACCGCGATGTTCAGTTTCTTGGAGCCGCCGCTCGTGATGTTGATGAAGACGTCGACCCCTTGCGCGCGCAGTGGCGGCGGCGACCACGGCGTGATCAGAACGGCGACGAGCAGCAGCATGATGATGACGGCGAAACGCTGGACCGACACGGTGGTTATCCTCGCTCGGCGCTGAAGTTGAAGCCGAGATGCACGCGCAGCGTCTGCCCCGGGAACTCCGCGGGCAACGGCGGGAACGGATTGGCTTCGGTGATCGCGCGCAACGCGGCCTGATCGTAGTAGCTGTTGCCAGAGCTCTTTTCGATGGCCAGCCGACTGACCTGGCCTTCACGGTTGATGTCGAACACGGCGACCGGCTGCTGCCCCGGCAGCGCCTTGCCGGCCCACCTTTCCGTCACCTTCGCCTGCACGCGGCTCAGGTACCAGGCGAAGGGGAAGTCCGACACGTTGAGGGTCATTGGACCGGAGCCCTGCGGAGAGCCGTCACGCTGCCCGAGCGGCACCGGCGGCGGCGGCGGCGCCACACGCGCGGTCTCCGTGGTCGGACGCTCCGAAGGCGTCGGCGGCGCCTTCGCCGTGCTCGCCATCGCCGGCAGCTCCTTGTCGCCCGCCTTCGGCAGCGCGGGAGCGCGCGTCGGCAGCGCGCGGTCCGGCAGGCCGGCCGTGTCACGCGCGCGCGGCGGCATGTCGCGCGGCGCCTCTCGCGCCGGCAACTCGGCGGGGCGGCTGGGCGCCGGGCGAGTGACCTCCTCGGCGCGCGGAGGCAGGGGCGGCGACGGCGTCGTGGCTGGCGGCGTCTCCGCGCGTCCCTGCGGCGAGCCGACGGCGGCGACGGCGGGGACGAGATTCACGACATACGTCTTCGGCTTCTCGCTGGCCCAGTACCCCGCGGAGAGGACGACACCGGCGGCCAGCGAGCCGTGCAGCAGCGCGGAGAACACCGTGGCGGTGAGGGGCAGGCGCGTCTTGCCCAGGGCGGGCCCACTCGGCGGTCTCATCCGG
>DASRPM010000251.1:0-13209 GCA_035646375.1 Vicinamibacterales bacterium | reverse complement strand
CTGCCGCGCGGCGTCGCCTGCGAGCTGATCGGCATCATCGCCCATCCGCTCAACCGCGCCACGTTCGATCCACGCGCCGGCCGGGTCACCGAGGGCTACGGCATCCTGCAGCCGCGCATCAGCGTGACCTTCATGAGCGCGGCAGGCTCGCTGTTCGCGCGGCTCTATGCCGGGCACACGGGCGTCGACCCGTACTCGACCGCGGTGTCCGACACCTATCAGGATCTGTTCGCTGAAGGGATTTTCACCGGCAAGGGACTCTACGACGTCGACGCCTTCGTCGCGGCGCTCGAGGACTCGGTCCCGGAGAACGCCCTGCTGTCCCACGATCTGTTCGAGGGGCTGCACGCCCGCGTGGGCCTCGTGTCGGATGTCGAGCTGGTCGACGACTACCCGTCGAGCGTGCTGTCGCACGCGCGGCGCCAGCACCGGTGGGTGCGCGGCGACTGGCAGATCCTCTTCTGGCTCTTCCCGTTCGTGCCGTCGCAGCGCGGCCTGAAACGCAATCCGCTGACCGCGATCGGCCGCTGGAAGATCCTGGACAACCTCCGTCGCAGCCTGGTCGCGCCCGCGCTCCTGGCGCTGCTGCTGGCGGGGTGGCTGGCGCTGCCCGGAGAACGGCGCGTCTGGACGGCGATCGTCGTGTGCGCCGCCGCGTCGCAGCTGCTCCCGGTCCTGGCGAGGTTGCTCATCGGCCCGGCCCGCTCGCAGTCGCTGCCGGTGTTCCTGACGAACCTGCGCGACGACGCGTCCACGACGCTGGCGCAGATCCTCCTCAGCCTGACGCTGCTGGCCTTTCACGCGCTCGATGCACTCCATGCCATCGTGTTGACGCTCGTGCGGCTCGTGGTCACGAAGCGCCGTCTGCTGGAATGGGAGACCGCCGCCAGTACAGCGGCGCGGGCGGCTGGACTGGTGGGCAGCCGCGGCTTGAGGCGCTTCGTGGGCGAGATGATCGCGAGCCCGCTCGTTGCGGCGGCGGCGACCATCGCCATGCTCATCTGGCGGCGGGACGCGCTGCCCATCGCCGCTCCGTTCCTGCTGCTCTGGGTGAGCGCGCCGGCGCTCGCCTACGCGCTCAGCCGGCCGGTGGGGCCGCGGGTGCGGCCGCTGCGCTCGGACGAGCGCGCGCGGCTGCGGCGCACGGCCCGGAAGACGTGGCGATACTTCGACACGTTCGTCACCGACGCCGACGGCTGGTTGCCACCCGACAACTTCCAGGAGGGCGAGGGAGCGGAGCCGGGGCACGTGGCACGACGGACGTCGCCGACCAACATCGGCATGGGCCTGCTGTCCACCGTGGCGGCGCACGATCTGGGATACCTGCCGACGGATCGCATGGTCGACCGTCTCGCGGCCACGCTGCGCACGGTCGAGAGCCTCGAACGCTTCGAGGGGCACCTGCTCAACTGGTACGACACGGCGACCCGGGCGCCGCTGATGCCGCGCTACATCTCCACCGTCGACAGCGGCAACCTCGCCGCCGCGCTCCTGGCCACGGCGCAGGGTCTGCAGGAATTGGAGCGTCGCCCCCAGAGCCTCGCGCAACGGCTCGACGGGCTCGGCGACACGGCCGGCGTGCTGCGCGGCGTGTCGGCGACGACGAATGCCGGCGCCGACGCCCGGCGGGCGATTGCGGCGATCAACGGCCTGGCGCGGGCGATGGCCTCGGCCGCCGGCGGAACCGTGTCGGACGAGCAGCTGGCCAGGATCACCGCGTACGCGGCCGAGCTCGAGCCGGCGGCGGCCGAGCTCGATCGGCTCGAACGCACGCCCGAGATCGACGAGGTGTCCTACTGGTCTCGCGCCGTGCTGGACGCCGTGGGCAATCTCGCGCGGACGCCCGTCGTCCCGGCCGCTCTCGTGCAGTCGCTCGCCGCCCGCATGCGTGCCTTCTCGGACGGGATGCGCTTCGACTTCCTGTACGACCGGCGGCGGCGCATCTTCACGATCGGCTACCGCCTCGCCGACGCCGACGGTCCCGGCCGCTCCGACCGGGCGTTTTACGATCTGCTGGCGTCGGAGGCGCGGCTGGCCAGCTTCCTGGCGATCGCCAAGGGCGACGTGCCGCAGCACCACTGGTTCCATCTTGGACGCCTGGTCACCAACGTCGACGGCCGTGCCGCACTGATTTCGTGGGGCGGCACGATGTTCGAGTACCTGATGCCGCAGCTCCTGATGCGGAATTTCACCGACACGCTGCTCGACCAGAGCTGCCGCGCCGCGGTGCAGCGGCAGATCGACTACGGCCGCCAGCGAGAGGTGCCGTGGGGCATTTCGGAGTCGGCCTACGCGTTCACCGACCGCGAGGGTACCTATCAATACCGCGCGTTCGGCGTGCCGGGACTCGGGCTTCGGCGAGGGCTCGTCACCGATCTCGTGGTGGCGCCGTACGCCACGGCGCTCGCCAGCCAGGTGTCGCCCTCGGCGGCGGTGGAGAACTTCGATCGGCTGGCCGCGGTGGGCCTGGAGGGCCCCTACGGATTCTACGAGGCGATCGACTACAACCCGCGGAACCGCGGCGTCGAGCTGCCGCCGGCGGCAGCCGTGCGCCCCGTGGTCGTCCGCGCCTACTTCTCGCACCATCAGGGCATGTCGCTCGTCGCCCTGACCAACGTCGTCTGCCAGGACATCTTCGTGGCGCGGTTCCACGCCGATCCCCGCATCCAGGCCACCGAGCTGCTGCTCCAGGAGCGCGTACCGCGCGAAGCGATCCTTTCGGAGCCTCGCCCGGCCGAAACGTCCACGGCTCCGCCGTCACTGCCGGTGTTCGCGTCACGCCGGTTCCTGTCGCCTCAGAGCCACAGCGTCCACACGCATTTCCTCTCGAACGGGCGCTACACCGTGGCGGTGACCAACGCGGGTGGCGGCTACAGCATGTGGCGCGATATCGCGGTGACGCGCCGGCGCGACGACCCGACGTGCGACGCGGGCGCGTCCTTCATCTACCTCCGCGATCCGTGGTCGCGCCGCGTCTGGTCCGCCACCCACCAGCCCGTCTGCCATCCGCCGGACCGGTTCGAAGCAACGTTCGATCTCGACAAGATCACGTTCCGCCGGCGCGACGCCGACATTGAAACGCAGCTCGAGATCACCGTGTCGTCCGAGGACGACGTGGAGGTGCGGCGGCTGACCATCTCGAATCGCGGCAGCCAGACTCGCGAGCTCGAAGTCACGAGCTATACCGAGATCGTCCTGGCGCGACCGGCCGACGACCTCGCGCACCCGGCCTTCGGCAAGCTGTTCATCGAGTCGGAGTTCGATCCGCAGAGCGCCGGCCTCCTCTTCACGCGCCGGCCGCGGGCGGCCAACGAGCCGGCCGTGGTGGCCTTTCACGCCGTCGGGGTCGACGGCCCGCGTCTCGGCGGATCGGTCGAGTGGGAAACCGACCGCGCGCGATTCCTGGGCCGCGGCCGCTCGCTGGTAAATCCGCTCGTGCTCGACGGCCGGGCCTTGTCGGGCACGACCGGCGCCGTGCTCGACCCGATCGGCGCGCTGCGCGAGCGCATGCGGCTGCCGCCCGGCGCCGTCGTCCGAGTGACCTATGCGACGGGCGTCGCGCCCGATCGCGCGTCGGCGCTGTCGCTGGCACGGAAGTATCGAGACGGCGGCGCCGCGGCGCGGGCCTTCTCGATGGCCTTCACGCACGTCCACATCACGCTCCAGCACCTGGGGCTGGGCGACGAGGACGCCATCCTGTTCGATCGCCTGGCGTCGCGCGTGTTCGGGTCCGACACCTCGCTCACCAGCCCGCCGGATCTGGCCGCCAATCGCTATGCCCAGCAGAACCTGTGGGGGCAGGACATTTCCGGCGATCTGCCACTCGTACTCGTGCGGGTGGGCGCGCCGGCGGCGTTGCCGCTGGTGCGCCAGCTCCTCAACGCGCAGGAGTACTGGCGGGTGAAGGGGCTGCGGGCCGACCTCGTCATCCTCAACGAGCAGAAGACCGACTACCTCGACGAGATGCACAACCTGTTGACCCAGCTGGTGCAGGAGTCGCCGTGGGCCGGCTGGTTCGCGAAACCGGGCGGCATGTTCCTCTTCCGCGCGGAGGGGATGCCCGAGGCCGATCGCCAGCTGCTCTCGGCGGTGGCGCGGGTGGTGCTGCCGGGTGATCTCGGAGAGCTCTCATCGCAGCTCGAGCGCCCGGCCTCGTGGCGGTACGACGAGTCCGACACGGCGCTCGTGGCGGACCTTCCATCGCCTCTGCCCGCGCCGGAGCCGGTGCCGGTGCCTCCACTCGTGATGGAGAACGGATCGGGCGGGTTCACCCCCGACGGTCGCGAGTACGTCGTCGTGCTGGAAGGGGAGCGCGACACGCCGCTGCCGTGGTCGAACGTGCTGGCGAACCCGAACTTCGGCACGATCGTGAGCAGCGCCGGGTCGGCGTTCACGTGGGCGGGCAACAGCCGCGAGAACCGCCTCACGCCGTTTGCCAACGATCCGTTGACCGATCCCACCGCGGAGGCGATCTTCCTGCGTGACGAGGAGACGGCGACGGTGTGGGGCGCGGCGCCGTCGCCGCTGCCGCGGCGGTCGGACGGCGGACGCTGGGTGATCCGCCACGCGGCGGGGGTCACGCGCTATCAGCACGCCACGGCCGGCCTCGTGCAGGAGCTTGCCGTCTTCGTCGCACCAGAGGATCCGGTCAAGGTGGCGCTCTTGACGCTCACGAACTCGTCGAGCCAGCCGCGACGCCTCAGCGCGTTCGGATACGTCGAATGGTGCCTCGGACCGCCTCGCGGCGGCGAGCAGCGGTTCGTGGTCACCGATGTCGATCATCCAACCGGCGCCATTCTCGCGCGGAACACCTACAACGCCGAGCGCGCCGAGGCGGTCGCCTTTTTCCGGGCCAGCGAGGCGCCGGAGTCCTACACCGCCGATCGCCTCGAGTTCATCGGACGCAACCGCGGTCTCGCCGCGCCGGCGGCCCTGCAGCGCGACCGGCTCACCGGCCGCACCGGCGCCGGCCTCGATCCCTGCGCCGCCGTGCAGGTGGCGATCGCGCTCGAACCCGGCGAGTCGCGCCGGATCGCGTTCGTGCTCGGTCAGGGCCACGATCACACGCATGCGCAGGCCCTCGCCGAGCGGTACGGGCGGGTCGAAGAGGCCGAGTCGGCGCTGGCCGCGACGGAACGGCTGTGGGACGACTGCCTCGGTGCGGTGCAGGTGCACACGCCCGACGATTCCTTCGACTTGATCGTCAATCGATGGCTGCTCTACCAGACGCTCGCCTGCCGCGTCTGGGCGCGCAGCGGCCCCTACCAGCCCGGCGGGGCGTTCGGCTTCCGCGATCAGCTGCAGGATGTCCTCGCGCTGCTGTACGCGAAACCGGAGTTGTGCCGGGCGCAGCTCCTGGATGCGGCGTCGCGGCAGTTCGTCGAAGGGGACGTGCAGCACTGGTGGCACCCTCCGACCGGCCGCGGCACGCGGACACGGTGCTCCGACGACCTGCTCTGGCTGCCGTATTGCCTGGCCCGGTACGTCGAGTGGAGCGCCGACGAGGCCCTGCTCGACGAGGTCGTGCCGTTTCTCGAAGCGCCGCTGCTCGAGCCGCACCAGGACGAGACCTATCTGCTCCCGGCGGTCTCCGGGCAGACGGCCTCGATGTTCGATCACGCGATTCGCGCCATCACCCATGCCATGAAATACGGCCAGCACGGCCTGCCGCTCATCGGGTCGGGCGACTGGAACGACGGCATGAATCGCGTCGGACACGCAGGACGCGGCGAGAGCGTCTGGCTCGGCTGGTTCCTGGTCACCGTGCTCACCGACTTCGCGCCGATTTGCGAGTGCCGCGGCCTCGACGATCTGGCCCGCCGGTATCGCGACGAGGCGCGCTGGCTGACCGGGATGCTGGAACTCGCGTGGGACGGCGACTGGTATCGCCGTGCCTATTTCGACGACGGCACGCCCCTGGGGTCGGTGCAGAACGAGGAGTGCAAGCTCGACTCGATCACGCAGTCGTGGGCCGTCCTCTCGGGGGCCGGGCAGCCACGCCGCGCCGAGCGCGCCCTGAACTCCGTGCGCGCCAATCTGGTCCGGCGCGACGCCAAGATCGTGCTGCTCCTGACGCCCCCCTTCGACCGCATGCCGCTCGATCCGGGCTACATCAAGGGGTATCTCCCGGGCATTCGCGAGAACGGCGGCCAATACACACATGCGGCGATGTGGACGGTGATCGCGCTGGCGCGGCTTGGCATGGGCGACGAGGCCATGGAACTGTTCCACCTGCTCAATCCCATCAACCACGGGCGCACGCCCGAAGACGTGGAACGCTACAAGGTCGAGCCCTACGTCGTCGCGGCCGACGTCTACGCCCATCCGATGCACATCGGACGGGGCGGCTGGACCTGGTATACGGGCTCGGCAGGATGGATGTACCAGGCGGCGGTGCAGGCAATGCTGGGCCTGCGACGAACCGGCGCCACCATGAGCATCAGCCCCTGCATTCCCGCCGTCTGGCCGGAGTTTTCCGTGGCGTGGCGCGTGGGGACCTCGCGCTACCGCTTCGCGGTGTCGAATCCCGATCATCTATCTCACGGTGTGGCTCGCGCCACGCTCGACGGCATCGACGTGGACCCGGCTGCGATTCCGATTGCCGCCGATGGTGCCGACCACGACGTGCACGTGCTGATGGGTGCCAGCGCCACCGGACTTCGCGACCTGGCCGTCGCGCGATCGGATCGCTATAAACGGCCTGCCCCGTGGTAGGCTGCCGGCCCGGAACGCACCTCGTTCCGAGGGAGGCTGGCATGTCGCTGAGGAAGGGAGCATGCGCCGTCGTGGCGCTCGCGCTGGGCATGCCGCTCGCGGCCGCGGCCCAGGACGTGGCCATCACCAACGTTCGCATCGTCGTGGGCACCGGCCAGGTGATCGAGTCGGGCACCATCATCGTGCGCGGCGGCACCATCGCGTCGGTGACGCCGGGCGCGGCGCCCGCGCCGGGCTTGCGCGTGATCGACGGCAAGGGGTTGTCGGCCATGCCGGGCTTCATCGACAGCCACAAGCACGTCAACGACGGCCCCGATGCCAAGGGGCAGATGCAGTCGCTGCTCGAAGCCGGCTACACGACGATCCTTTCCGGCGGCAGCAACGGCGGCGCCGACGTCGCCCTGCGCGACAAGATCGAGAAGGGCGAGTACAACGGCCCGCGCATCATCCCGTCGGTGCGTATCCCGCTGCAGCAGACGCCCGCCCAGGCGCGCGCGGCCGTGCAGGCGATGGTGGCCAAGGGCATCATGCACACCGCCGAGATCGGCCTCACGCCGGAGCCGGCGCCGCCGCAGGCGGAGATCGAGGTCCTCAAGGCGATTGTGGACGAAGCGAAGAAAGCGGGCGTGCAGGTGAACGTGCACGCCGTGAGCACGCCGGCCATGGTGGCGGCGGTGGACGCCGGCGTCACCCGGCTGGTGCACCTGCCGAACAAGGACTGGACCGGCTTCGAGGCCGCCGAGGCGGTGGCGAAGACCGGATCGATCGTCGCCGGGCTGATCGCGTTTGGCGCGCCGACCATCGACCGCGCGTCGCCCGCGCCAGCGGTCGTGCAGTTCCCGCGCGACAACACCGCACGCTTCCGCGACGGCAAGCCGTGGCCGGAAGCCATCGCCGGCGCCAACCGCGATCCCAAGGGGCGCGCCATGGGCACCGAGGCGGGCTACACCATCGTGAACGCGCGCCGCATCTGGGACGCGGACCCCAACCACCAGACGATTTCGTACTCGACCGATCAGAACTTCGCCGATCTCGCGGTGCTGGAGCACGAGCTCAAGTCGTACAGCATCGTGTTCTCGATGGCCGACATCCACCGGATCATGGGGCCGAACTCGGCGCGCTACGTCGGCATGGCGGATCGCATCGGCACGCTCGAGGCCGGCAAGCTCGCCGACATCATCCTGCTCGATGGCAACCCGACGCTGAACGTCTACGAGATGCTGAAGACGAAGATGGTGCTGAAGGAGGGGAAACTCGTCGTCGACAAGCGCTGAACGGGCGTCGATCCCGGCTCGCTCCAGCGGTTTGCGGACAGCGAAAGCCTGTCTTCGGTGCGCGAAGTAAAATACGCGTAATGACCATGAAGAATCTCGAGGACGTCCTCCAGGCGGCGCGGAACCCCGTGACGTTGCTCCGCAATCAGCAGACCGGACCCAACGTCTATCCCGGTGTCCCGGCCGAATACACCAATTGGCGCGACGAGACGCAGGCGTGGCAGAAGACCTGCGTGCTCTTCAACCAGTCCTACCACATGGCCGATCTCCTTGTGGAAGGACCGGACGCCCAGAAGCTGCTCTCGCACCTCGCGGTCAACAGCTTTGCCGGCTTTGCCGTGGACAAGGCCAAGCAGTTCGTGCCCTGCACGCCCGATGGTTACGTCATCGGCGACGTGATCCTGTTCTACCTGGCGCCGAACTCGTTCAACCTGGTCGGCCGCATCCCGGCGCTGAACTGGATCCGCTTCCACGCGGCCACCGGCGGCTACGACGTGAAGGTGGAGCTCGACGACCGGTCGGCGGCCCGCCCGGATCCGTTCAACCGCAAGGGCTACCGCTTCCAGCTGCAGGGCCCGAACGCGATGAAGGTGCTCGAGAAGGTGACTGGCGGCAAGGCACCGGACCTCAAGTTCTTCAACATGGGCCACGTCACCATCGCCGGCCGGCCGGTGCGCGCCCTGCGGCACGGCATGGCCGGGCAGCCCGGCTACGAGCTGTTCGGGCCCTACGCCGAGCACGATCTGATTCGCGATGCCATCTTCAAGGCGGGGGAGGAGTTCGGGCTCCGGCTGGTGGGCGGCCGCGCCTACTCGGCCAATACGCTCGAGTCGGGCTGGATCCCGTCGCCGCTGCCCGCGATCTACAGCGGCGATTCGCTGAAGGCGTACCGCCAGTGGCTGCCGGCGGACTCCTACGAGGCGAAGGCGTCGATTGGCGGCAGCTTCGACTCGCCGAAGATCGAGGACTACTACCTGACGCCGTGGGATCTCGGCTACGGGCCGCACGTGAAGTTCGACCACGACTTCATCGGGCGCGAGGCGCTCGAGCAGAAGGCCAAAGGGCCGCACCGCAAGAAGGTGACGCTCGCGCTCCACACCGACGACGTGATGCGCGTCATCGGCAGCCAGTTCCAGCGCGACGGGCGCTCCAAGTTCATGGAGTTCCCGTCGGCGGTCTACTCGATGCACCCGTACGACAAGGTGACGAAGAACGGCCGGACGATCGGCGTCTCGACGTGGGTGGGCTACAGCGCCAACGAAGGGCAGATGCTGACGCTGGCGATTCTCGATGCCGAGCAGGCGCCGGTCGGCAGCGAGGTCACGTTCGTGTGGGGCGAAGAGAACGGCGGCACGTCGAAGCCGACGGTCGAGCGCCACGAGCAGGTGGAGATGCGGGCGACGGTCAGCCCGGTTCCGTACAGCGAGGTGGCGCGCACGGAATACGCCGACCTCGGCTGGCGCACCGCCGCCACGAGATAAAACGTACGTGGGGGCCGGCTTTAGCCGGCCCGGCCAGGGCCGCCTTGAGGCGGCCCAACCCGCTTTCGCCGCTTCGCCCTCGCCAACGGCAGGATGCCGAAGCGGCGATCGTTTCGCGCCATGCGCTTCGCCACCGCTTCCATGGTCGGCTCGAAGTCCGCGTGGGCCGAGTCGATATAGAGCCACTTCTGCAGGATGGCGTGCGGCAGCAGGGCCGGGAAGTCGGCCCGGATCGACGCCTGGTGCTCGTGCCCGGTGCACACGAGCACGCCGTGCCATTTCCAGCGTCCGGTCTTCGTCGGCTCCACGAGCACCAGCATCTGGCGCTCGTGCACGTAGGCCGCGAGCCCTCCGAACATCCGCTTGGTGAAGAACGTCGAACGCCCGGCGAAGACGTCGAAGATCCACTCGTTGTCGAACGTCTTGAGGGCTCGAGGCATGGCGTCACTACCGGAGCGGCAGCAGGATTTCCGTCTCGAGTCCGGAGGGCGGCACCATCCGGGCGTCGTTCAAGTATGCCTCCACCGTCGGCGCGTCGGCCGGCTCCTCACCGCTCTGTGCCAGCCAGGTTCCGTAGAGCCAGCGGTAGGGACGATCCAGCTCCGCGTACGGCCCGACGTAGTGCACGGTGGCATAGCGCCCGCCGCGGATCTCGCGCACGTGCAGATCGCCGCTCGGCGTCTTGTCTTCCGGCAGCACCACGCACGCGTCGGCGCGCAGGGCGCTGACCGGCGTGGCCGAGGGGTCGTCGTAGTAGATGCCGAAGGTCCTCGTATCGGCGCCGAGCAGCCCCTGCCCGGCCGCGAGCGCCATCAGCCGTTCGAACGTGCTGCCGATGCTCTGGTAGTCGCCGTCATGGCGCAGTGCCGCCACGCGGACTGGGGGTCTGGTCGTGATCGTGGCTTCGTACGTCGTCGTCGCTTCCATCGCATCCTCCTGTCGATGTGCCGTGTGCGTGGGAACGAACGACGCGCGGTAGCGGGCGGGCGGCACGCCATACGCCGCCTTGAAGGCCCGCGTAAAGGCCTCCTGGCTGCCGTAGCCCGCGCGCCTGGCCACGCGCGGGATGGGCAGCTCGCCCGTGATCAGCTCCACCGCCGCCCGGTGCAGCCTCAGCCGGCGCACCGTATCGGCCGCCGTTTCCCCCTGCATCGCGCGGTAGACGCGATGGAAGTGATACGGCGACAGGCACGCCACCTCGGCCAGCCGCGCGAGGTCGAGCGTGTCGTCGAGGTGCTCGGCCAGCCACCGGAACACGCGTTCGAGCCGCTCGGCGTAGTCGCTGCGCGTCGTCGTCCGTTCGTTCATGAGGCTCGATGGTAGGGCGCCGGGTTTGACTTGGATTGCTATGTTTGAGCGCAGCGCCGCCGCTCAGTGCAGGCCCGTGAGGGCCATCACGATTTCGAACAGGATCAGGACGACGATGATGAGCTCGAGGAGCTCGCCGCGGTTCATCCCCGCGTGCTCGACGGCGAAGCGGTAGATGTCGTCGAGCGTCTTCAGCTTGTCCCGCACGTTGCCGCGCCACTGCTCGAGCCCGATGCGCGCCGCGGTCATGGCGAACAGACGCGCCACGTAGACGTCGCCGGCGATCTTCAGCGCGTTCTCGGCGCGGTCGGTGAGCTCGGAGACGTCGATGAACAGCGAGTGCACGTGCCTCGCCGCGCGCGTGTAGCGGCGGCCGGGCCAGCTCTGACGCCAGCCGCCCTTCTGCAGCTGCACGTAGATGCGGGCGAGCTCGCCGTCGAGCAGCTGATCGTAGTAGCGGAACTGCAGCAGTTGCGAGTTGGCGTACTCGAGGATTTCCGCGGCGCTCTGCGCGCCGGCCTCGGTGTCGTAGACGAGCGCGCTGCTCCAGGTGGCAATCACCATGTCCGTGGCGTAGTACGACAGCCGGTGCCGGAGCACCTCCTCGCGTTCCTGGGCGCTGAGCGGCTCGCGCTCGCCGCGCAGGAGCTGCGCCAGCGCCGGCCCGCGCGCGGCCAGGAGCGCCTCGGCGCTCTCGGCCGGCGCGGATGGAGTGATCACGAAGATGACGTAGTCCTCCCACAGGTACGACGCGCGCGGCGCGGTGATTGCCGGCGAGATGCGGGCACACAGCGCGCGGCAGCAGCGTTCGGCGTCGGCCAGGAGGCGCGGGTTGTCCTGCCACCGCTGGCCGAGCTCGACGACGGCGTCCCACGACTCGGGCAGCGGCTCGGTGACGACGACCGACACGATGCCGTAGTCGTAGACGGTGAATCGGGGGCGATGCTCGCCGGCGGTGACGCCGATGGCCGCGCCGTCGACGACGATCGGAGGCTGCTGATACTGCAGGTAGGGCGGCGACGCCGGCTTCGCCGTCAGCGGCGCGGCCGCCGTGGCCTCGACGAGCGTAGGAATCGCGCGGACGTCGATCGCATCGCCGACTTCGAACAGATACAGCGCGTGTACACGGCCGATCGGCATCCGCCGATCATACGTCCCTGACCGTTACCCAACCGGGACGATAGAATCCACGTGGGCATGCACCCATCGGACTCGCCGTTCCCGCTGCCGCTCTCGGCCTACACCAACCCCCCAGGCGGATCCCTCATCGACATCCTGTGGGCGCGAGTGCAGGCCGAGCCCTTCAACGCCGTGGCCACGGTGATCTTCCTGCTGGCCGTATGCCATACCTTCGTGGCGGCGCGCTTCATCGAGGCGGCCCACCGCCGCCAGGCGGCCGCCGCGGCAGGGCGGCCCCCAGTGCCGAGCGTCAGGGCGGAGCTGCTCCACTTCTTGGGAGAGGTCGAAGTGGTCTTCGGCCTCTGGATCGTGCCGCTGATGATCGCCATCGTGATGGCGCGCGGCTGGGAGACCGCCGTGCACTATCTCAACGGCGGCGTCAATTTCACGGAGCCGCTTTTCGTGGTCGTCATCATGGCGATGGCTTCGACGCTGCCCGTCGTCGAGCTCGCGGAGAACACGCTCCGGCGCCTGGCGAGCCTCGGGCAATCGACGCCGGCGGCCTGGTGGCTGTCGATCCTGATCGTCGCGCCGCTCCTGGGGTCGTTCATCACCGAGCCCGGGGCCATGACGATTGCCGCGCTGCTCCTCGGCCGGCAGTTCTACGACCTGCAGCCGTCGGGCCGCCTCAAATACGCCACGCTCGGTCTGCTGTTCGTCAACGTCTCGATTGGCGGCACGCTGACGCACTTCGCGGCGCCACCGGTGCTGATGGTGGCGCGCCCGTGGGGGTGGGACACCGGCTACATGCTGACGCAGTTCGGCTGGCGTGCCGCGTTGGCGATCGTCATCTCGACGCTGGTGTACTACGTCGTGTTCAGGCGCGAATTCCAGACGCTCGCGACGCGGCCGCCGCAGCCGGACGCCGCCAGACCGCTCGCGACGCCGTGGTGGGTCGCCGCCGTCTACGTGCTGTTCCTCGTCTGGACCGTCGTGAACGCGCACTACCCGGCGCTGTTCATCCTCGGCTTCCTCTTCTTCATCGGCTTCGATCGCGCGACGGCGGCGTATTCAACGCTCTCCGACTTCAAGACGCCGCTGCTCGTCGGCTTCTTTCTGGCCGGGCTCGTGGTTCACGGCGGATTGCAGGCCTGGTGGATCGGGCCCGTGCTGGCCAGCTTGAACGAGACGGGGCTCTTTCTGGGGGCCACCGTTCTCACCGCGTTCAACGACAACGCGCTCATCACCTATCTGGCCACGCTGGTTCCGGACCTCGACCCACGGCTGAAAGTGGCGATCGTCCAGGGTGCGGT
>DASRPM010000250.1:0-14660 GCA_035646375.1 Vicinamibacterales bacterium | reverse complement strand
GATGGCGGTGCTCGCCGGGATCCTGATGGTCGTCGCCTTCAACATGGGCGAATGGCACGACGTCCCGGAGCTGTGGAAACAGCGGTGGGCGGATCCGCTGGTGTGGCTCGCCACCTTCGCGCTGACCATCCTGGCGGACCTCACCGTGGCCGTCGAGGTCGGGATGATCCTCGCGGCGCTGCTGTTCATCAGCCGCGTCGCGTCCACCACCACGGTGACCCGCGTCACACGCGACTACGTGGAGCGCGGCCGGGCGCACATCCTGCAGGACAAGACGCTTCCCGACTACGTGACCGTGCTCCGGATCCACGGCCCGTTCCTGTTCGGCGTCACCGACAAGCTGACCGACCTGACGTCGGAGATTCCGGACTACGGGGAGATTGTGGCGCTGCGGCTGCGGAACATGACGGCGCTCGACGCCACCGGCCTGCGCGCGATCCAGGATTTCGCCGACGCGCTGCACGCGTCGGGCCGCACGCTGATGTTGTGCGGTGCGCCGCCGCAGCCGTCATCGCTGATGGATCGCGCCGAATTTCATCGCCATGTCGGCACGGAGAACATCCTGCCCAGCGTGGACGCCGCGCTGGAGCGCGCGGAGGCGCTCCACGAGGAGCGCTCGGGGCCTCTAGCCTCTAGCCTTTAGCCTCTTGGACCAAGAACCAAGAACCAAGGACCAAGGACGTTCTTATGTGGCCGCCGTGCGCACCCAGCGGACGGCGTTGCCCACCTGCAGCGACGCCGTGAAGATCTTGCCGACGGGCAGGAACCCGTTCAGCTTATGGCGGCCGATGGCTTCCAGGCCCGCGCTGGCGACGCATCCGCAGTTCGAGCAGTCGGGGTTGCCGCCGAGCTGACACGGCGTAATGCGGTGCTCGAGGTCCGACGACAGGCACTCGGTGGTCTTGGCGAACACGCACTCGTCGGGCGACTGTGGCGGGTTGGCGTAGACGTTGAGCATCCCGTCGAGCATCTGGAACTTGGAGAACATCGGCTTCAGGCGGCGCAGCTCGGCCACCACCCGCCCGCGGTCGTCCTTCGTCAGCCGCTCCATCGAGATCTCGCCGACCTGCGGCGTGTAGAGGCTGACCCACATCAGCCGCACGTTCGGGTTGCCCTGCCAGAACGCCAGGAACTCCTCGATGTAGCCGTCGCGGCGGACCTGCTGCCGCGTCACCGTGCAGTGCACCGTGATCTGATGACCCTCGATGTGCTTGAGGATGCGATCGTAGGTGGCCGGCTTGCGGCGCTCGTCGTGCTCGGGCTGCAGGCCGTCGATCGACACGACAACCTGCAGCTTCCGCAATCCAATCCACTCCTGCGGGATCTGCCGCACGGCGCTCGTGACCACCTGCGCGTGTATGCCGCGCTCGGCGAGCTGCGGCAGGATCTTCGTGAGCTCCTTGTAGCGCACGAGCGGTTCGCCGCCCACGATCGACACGTGCAGCGGCCGGTGCTCGTCGATCACCGCCATGAAGCGCGACACCAGTTCGTCGCCCTTGTAGTCGGCCAGGCCGCGCAGCGTCACGCCGTTGCCGCCCAGGTGCTCGTCGCCATAGGCGTAGCAGCCGGGACAGCGGAGCGGACACTCCTTGGTGATCTCGATCGACAGGTTGGGCCGGTACCCGCCGAGGATGCGGCCCCATGCCTGGACGACCTCTCTTGTGCCGACGTTGGTTCTGCTCATGTGTGGCCCCATTATGCGTGATAATCCGCACCGCGCGCGGTATCCTGGGAGGCGATGCCGGAACGCCGTGCCCTGCCTGCGATCGCTCGCCGCCGTTCGAAGCTCCATGGTTGGGGCGTTTTCACCAAGGTTCCCATCAACAAGAACACGCGCATCGTCACCTACGACGGCGAGCTCATCGATCACAAGGAGAGCTTCAAGCGCGAGACCAAGTATCTGAAACGCGGCGAGATTTGGTGTTTCACCATCAACCGCCGCTGGGTGCGCGACGGCAACGTGGGCGGCTCGGTGGCGCGCTTCATCAACCACGCCTGTGAGCCGAACTGCTACAGCCAGATCGTGGGCAAGGAGATCTGGATTCGCGCCTCGAAGAACATCCGGGCGGGCGACGAGCTGACCTACGACTACTACACGGACGGGGAAAAGGTGATCCAGTGCCATTGCCGTCCCGGATGCCAAAGAAAGCTCTAGTCGCGGTGCTCGTCCTCGCCGCGGCGGCGCTGACGGCGCCTGCCGCGCAGACGCCGGCCGAGGTGGCCGACGTGGATCTGGCGCGCGCCAGCCGCGGCGTGACGGTTCGCATCGGCTCGCCGGGCCGCGGCCGCGACGCGCTCGACATCCCCCTCGAGCTGTACGTGGCGCAGGTGCTCTCGGCGGAAGGGGAGCCGAACGCGCCGGAGGCGTCGGCCCAGGCGCTGGCAGTCGCCATCCGCACCTACGCGCTGTTCAATACCGGCCGGCACCAGCGCGACGGCTTCGACCTCTGTGACACCACGCACTGCCAGGTGCTGCGTGCGAGCTCGGCGTCCTCGCGCCGCGCGGCGCAGGCGACGCTCGGTCTCGTCCTGACGTACCGGGGCGGCCCCGCCGACCTCTATTACTCCGCGTCGTGCGGCGGCTACACCGAACGCGGGTCCGACGTGTGGCCGGGGATCGCGCTGCCCTATCTCGAGGCGGTCGAGGACGACGTCCACGGCGACGACCGGTCGTGGAGCCTGGACCGGACCCTCGACGAGATTCGAGCGGCGCTGGGGCGGGCCGGCGTGAAAGGGAGCCGGCTCGAGGACGTGGTCGTGGAGGCGCGA
Source organism: Vicinamibacterales bacterium (assembly GCA_035646375.1). Taxonomy (GTDB): domain Bacteria; phylum Acidobacteriota; class Vicinamibacteria; order Vicinamibacterales; family UBA2999; genus DASYRM01. The sequence continues at coordinate 11,891 of DASRPM010000250.1, read as the reverse complement.
ACGGCGTCGGGCCGCGTGGGGCGCGTGGGGCTGCCCGGTCTCGAGCCGTCGTCGATGAACAGCAACGACTTCCGGCTCGCGCTCGGCTCGACCGATCTGCGCAGCACCGCGTTCACGCTGACGCGCTCCGGCGACCGCATCACCTTCATCGGGCGCGGCTATGGGCATGGCGTCGGCATGTGCGTCATCGGCGCCGGCCGTCGCGCCGCGCGCGGCGAGAGCGCGTCGCAGATCCTCGCGCGCTATTACCCGGGCCTCGCGCTCGAAGACATCTCGCGGGTGTTGAAAGGTGTCGCGTCTCCTCGCGAGAGCCCGCCCTTACCCGCCCCACCCGCCTTACCCGCCTCGCCGAGCTCGAAGAGCTCGGTCCCAGTGTTGTCCGCCCTACCGACGGCGAAGCCGTCGGCCGCACCCGCCTTCGTGCGTGCGCTCGTGCCGCCCGGCTCCCGTGTGGCCGCGCCGGACCTCGAGCGGCTCGCGGGGAATGCGCAGGTGAAGATCGCGCAGCGGCTGGGCGTGACGGCGCCGTCGCTCACCATTCGACTGCACGGCTCCATCGACGCGTTCCGGCGCGCCACCGGGCAGCCGTGGTGGGTGAGCGCCGTCGTACGCGGAGCCGAGATCGATCTGGCGCCCGCCCCCATGCTCGACCAGCGCGACGGACTCGAGCGCGCGGTCGAACGCGCCGTGGCGGAAACGCTGGTGGCTCCGACCCTTGGCGATCGGCACGCCTGGGTCCGCGTCGGGGCGGCCCGCTACTTCACCGGCGGAGAGCGTCCAGCAGAGGGCCGAATCCGCTGCCCTTCGGATGCAGATCTGACCGCGGCTGTGTCGGCGGCGGCCCAGCGGGAAGCCGAGTCGCGCGCCGAAGCCTGCTTCGCGCAGGCGATCGCCCGCGTGGGCGATTGGCGCGAAATTCGCTAGAGATTGTCGTAGATGCCCCGGCGGTTCCGGCCCGGCAGGCTGAGGGCCAGCGCCGGACGTCGTAACCTGCAGTCCCGGGTTTGCATTTAAGGTAGCGGGGCTTCGAGAGGCCTATAATCCACCCATGCTGATCAAACAGGCACCGGATATCCGTTCTTCCGAGATCACCCCGAAGAGCGTGTACCTCAGGCGCCGGGAGTTCATCTCGGCGTCGGCCGCCGCGCTCGCCGCGGCCGGCCTTGGGTCCTTTGCCGACGAGGCGGCCGCTCAGATTCCGCGGACCAAGCTGCCCAACGTCAAGAAGAGCCCGCTCAGCGCCTCAGAGGAGCCGAGCGCCTACGAGCACGTGACCAGCTACAACAATTTCTACGAGTTCGCGCCGGGCGCCGGCGACGGGCCGAAGAAGAACTCGGGCAAATTCAAGGCAACGCCGTGGACCATCGAGGTGGACGGCCTGTGCAACAAGCCGGGCAAGTACAACCTCGAGGACTTCATCAAGCCGTTCGCGCTCGAGGAGCGGATCTACCGGTTCCGCTGCGTCGAAGCGTGGTCCTTCGTCATTCCATGGGTGGGGATTCCGCTCTCGGACTTCATCAAGCGCGCCGAACCGCAGGGCAAGGCGCAGTACCTGGAGATGACCACGCTGTTCGATCGGGGCCGATTCCCGATGCAGGGCAGCGACATCCTCGAGTGGCCCTACAAGGAAGGCCTGCGCCTCGACGAGGCCAACCATCCGCTCACCATTCTGGCGGTGGGCCTCTACGGCGAAGTGCTGCCGGCGCAGAACGGCGCGCCGATCCGCCTCGTGGTGCCGTGGAAGTACGGCTTCAAGGGCGTCAAGTCGATCGTGCGGATGCGGTTCGTCGAGAAGCAGCCGCTCAACACGTGGCAGGCCATGGCGCGCAACGAGTACGGGTTCTACGCCAACGTGAACCCGACCGTGGACCATCCACGCTGGAGCCAGGCGCGCGAGAAGCGGCTGCCGAGCTTCATCGCCAACCGGCGCACTGAAATGTTCAACGGATATGCCGACCAGGTTCAAGGCCTCTACGCCGGCATGGATCTCCGGCGCAACTTCTGAGGCGGCAGTAGCACGCCGCCGGATGCCGAAGCCGATCATCCTGTTGAAGGCGGCGATCTTCGTCGCCGCCCTCATTCCCTTCGGCCTGCTGGTCCGGGGCTTCTATACCAACGACCTCACCGCCAACCCCGGCGACTACATCACCGATCAGACCGGTACCTGGATCCTGGGGACGCTCTTCGCGTCGCTCTCGATCACGCCTCTCCGCAAGCTCACCGGCTGGAACGATCTGATCAAGCTGCGCCGCATGCTCGGCTTGTTCGCGTTCTTCTACGCCGTGCTCCACATGCTCACGTGGGTCGTGTTCATCCACTACTTCGACGTGAGCTTCATGGTGGAAGACGTGGTGAAGCGCCCCTTCATCACCGTCGGGATGACCGTGTTCGTCATCCTGTTCTCGCTGGCGCTCACGTCGAACCGGTTCGCGATTCGCAAGCTCGGGCGCCGCTGGCAGTCGCTGCACCGCCTGGCGTACGTGGCGGCCATCGGCGGCGTGATTCACTTCTGGTGGCTGGTGAAGGCCGACATCACCGAGCCGCGCCGCTGGGCGCTGGGGCTGACAGTGCTGCTCGGCCTCCGCTTCTGGTGGGCCTATCGCAAGCGCTCGGCCGTGGCGAGCGCGCTGCGGCGCGCCTCGGCCGCCCGGTCCTGATCGTCCCGCGGCCCGGGCGCCGTGGCGAGCGCGGCAATCGACAGGATCACGGCCACGAAAAGCGTGAGCGCGCGTCCGAAGCCGACGATATCCAGCAGGTCGTCCATCGAGATCGAGCCTACCGCATCGCCGCCACGTCGCGTGAGCTTGCAACCGATTCTGAGAATCAGTCTTGATGACGTCTACGAGGAGTGCTCGAAGTGCGGCAAGCCGATCGACGCGCGCCGCCTCGTGGCGCTGCCCACGACGACCACCTGCGCTGCTCGATCTAGGTCGGCCGGGGCCGCCGCTGCAAAGAAGCGACGGGCCCGGAGGGGAGGCACTCCTCCGAGCCCGTCTGTGCACGGCAGCCTGGTCGGCAGTCCAAGCCGCGCGCAACGTCGGTGACATCTGATTGGACGTTGATTCGAGCCCGACGGACGGTAACCAAGACGGGTAGGGTCCCCCTACCCGCCGTCCCACCCGCCCCACCCCCCTAGATCCCAGGGACGACTCGGTGCACAGGTGTCACGGTGTCTGCCGATAACTAGCGTGGGTCTGTGTCCGCCGCCGAGTATGCCGGCGACCCGGTGCACGGACCTGCGTGCAGCTGCCCGCGCGGGGACAGGCCAGAAGTAGTGCCCTGAAAGGCGAGGCGAAGCCTCGCCTTTACTCGCGCGCCGATCGACACACAGGTTCGGCATGGACGAGACACCGCAGAACACGAGCTCGCATCGCGCGACGCCCCTGGTCGACGCCGTCATCTGCGCCGGCGTGGCGATTGCCGCCTATTCGGGCTGGCAGGTGGCCACGCAGCCCGTGTCGTACGCGCTGATCGTCCTGCTCCTGCTCACCGCCACGGCTGGCTGGCTCGCGCTGCGGCTGCCGTCCGCGGAGGTCAGCTTCTCGATCTCCGACACGTTCAGCACCGCGGCGGCCCTCGTCATCGGGCCGGCGGCCGGCGCCTTCACCGCGGCGCTCGACGGCCTGATCCTGTCGTTCGGCATGCAGAAGTCGTCGCGCACGGCGCGGCGGGTCCTGTTCAACGCGGCGGCCCCGGCGGTCGGCATCTGGACGGCGTCGCAGGTCTTCTTCGCGGTCGCCGGTCCGCAGATCGTGATCGACGGCCCCTGGCGCGTCCCGCGGCTCTTCGCGCTCCTCGCGATCTTCTGCCTGCTGAACTTCGGCGTCAGCACCGGCCTCGTGGCGGCGGCGGTCGGCCTCGACGCCCGCAAGTCGCCGGTGGCGATCTGGAAGGAGCACTTCCTCGGGCTGTGGCTCACGCATCTCGGGGCTACCTTCGCGTCGATGCTGATGCTGGTGCTGTCGCACGACTGGCAGGGCGGCTCGATGCAGCCGCTCGAGGTGCTGCTGCTCATCACGCCGCTGCCGGTGATTCTCTACGTCACCTTCATGCACGCGGTCGGCCGCACCCAGGATCAGATCGAGCACCTGGGCGGCATGAACCGCGTGTACGTGGCCACCATCGAGGCGCTGGCGCAGACGATCGACGCCAAGGACCAGGTGACGCACGACCATATCCGCCGCGTCCAGGACAATTCGGTGCGGCTGGCCCGCGCGCTCGGCATCGACGACGAGGGAGAAATCCAGGCCCTCAAGGCGGCCTCGCTCCTGCACGATGTCGGCAAGATCAGCGTGCCCGAGCACATCCTCAACAAGCCGGGCCGCCTGACGCCGTCCGAGCTGGAGATCATGCGGCGCCACGCGCCGGTCGGCGCCGACATCCTGTCGGTGATCGGCTTCCCGTACCCGGTGGTGCCAATCGTGCGGCATCACCACGAGAACTGGGATGGCACGGGCTATCCCGACGGGCTGGCCGGCGAGGCGATTCCGATCGGGGCCCGCATCCTGATGGTGGTGGACTGCTTCGACGCGCTCACCTCGGATCGCCCGTACCGTCCGCGGTTCGAGACGGCAGCCGCGCTGCAGGTGCTGATCGATCGCAAGGGCACCATGTACGACCCGCAGGTCGTAGACGGCTTCCTGACGCTGCACGAGGCGGGTCTGAACGAGGTGCCGCCGCCCGGACGCGCGCCGGTCGCGGACCCGCACGCCACGCCAATCGTCGAGGCGCCGGTCGAGCAGGATCCCACGCCGCGCGATCTCGCCGCGTTCTATTCGCTCGGCCGCGAGCTGGCGGTGCCCGGCGGCGTTTCCGACATCGGGGACGCCATCTGGAACGCGCTGCGCGCGGAGCTCGGCGCGGTGTCGTGCGTCCTGTATGTCTACGACGAGAGCGGCGATGCGCTCGCGCCCGCGTTCCGTGCCGGCGTCGAAACGCTGCCGCCGGACGCCCGCGTGTCGCTCGGCGATCGTCTCAGCGGCTGGGTGGCGGCCACGCGCACGCCGATCGTCAATTCGGACGCGCGCCTCGACGTCGATCCCGACCTGCGGGACGAGAGCCCGCTGCAGAGCGCGCTCGCGGTCCCCATCGGCGATGGAGAGCAGCTTGGCGGCGTGCTCGCGTTCTACTCGGATCGCCAGGCTGCCTTCACGCCGGCGCATCAGCGCATGGCGGAAGCGGCGGCCGCGCTCGTCGCCGAGCGCGTGTGCGCCGCGCGCGCCGAGCTCGTGGCCGTTCCCGCGGGCGTGGCTCGAAACAGCACGCGCGTGTCTCGTCGTTGAGCACGGCCGTAACTCCCGCCCAGCCAATCAGTCGCAGCCCCTCGCGCACGCGGTTGCGCACGGCCGCGTGTCTCGCCGCGGCACACGCCACGAAAACCGTGATTCTTCTCACCGAACCGTAACCGCCTGACTGGGAAATAGTTCAGGTTTCCAGGGAACTCTCCGTGGATATGGCCGGGCTCTTGCGCTAAGAGGCGGCGATGAAGCTGCGTCTTACTCGTACCCGGCCCGCGCGACGCGCGGGTTATCGAACACTGCTTGGCGGAGTGCTCGCGACGACACTCGCGCTGCTGGTGGTTGCCGACAATCGCACGCATGCCCAAGGTTTGAAAGTTGCCCAGCATCTGAAAAAGCTGGACGGGCTGCTGCGAGTCGACGTCGACCAGCGCGCCGGCGGTACACGCCGGGTACTGATTCGCACGACGGCCGAGAACCGTGAAGCGCTGAAGCAGTTGCTGGCGGTGCAAGGCCACGACGTGCTGGCCGAGCTCGACGGCGACACGCTGACGGCCGTCGTCCCGGCCCAGGCGCTGGAGTCGCTGGCGAAGTCGAGCACGGTACTCGGCGTATCCGCCGACGCGGTCGTGCGGTCGCACGGCCTGCTCGACGGCCTCGTCGGCGGCCTGCTCGGCACCGTGACGAAGACGCTCACGAGCACGGTGGGCACGCTGCTCAACACCGTCGGCAACATCCTCGACCCCTCGCTCGACGATGCGTCCGCCGGTGAGCCGGTGCCGCCGGCGGTGCTGCGCGCCACGCTCGGCCTGCAGGACTCCTGGACGGGCAAGGGCGTCACGGTGGCCGTGATCGATTCCGGCCTCGAGATGTCCTCCGAGTTCCAGGGTCGCGTGAAGGCGTTCTACGACTTCACCGGCGGCAAGACGCAGGCGACGTCGCCGTTCGACGACTACGGCCACGGCACGCACGTGGCGGGCACGATTGCCGGCTCCGGCGCGCTCTCGACCAACAAGGCGTATCGCGGCCTCGCGCCGAACGTGCAGCTGGTGGTGCTCAAGGTGCTCGACGCCGAGGGCGCCGGCCTCACGAGCGACGTCGTCCGCGCCATCGACTTCGCCGTGGCCAACAAGGCCAAGTTCGGCATCGACGTCATCAACCTGTCGCTGGGACACCCGATTTACGAGCCGGCCTCGACCGACCCGCTGGTCCAGGCCGTGGAGCGCGCGTCGAAGGCCGGCATCATCGTGCTGGCCGCGGCCGGCAACAACGGCCTCAACCCGACCACCGGGTTGCCCGGCTATGCCGGCATCAACTCCCCCGGCAACGCGCCGTCGGCCATCACGGTGGGCGCCATCTCCACCAGCAACACCGTGACGCGGAGCGACGATCGCATTCCCGACTACAGCTCGTCGGGTCCGACCTGGTACGACGCGATCGTGAAGCCGGACCTGCTGGCGCCGGGCCACCGCATCATCGCGGTCGGCGCCAAGAAGAGCACCATCTACCAGCAGTATCCCGAGCTGCGGGCGCCGGATGCCGACTACCTCCGGCTGAGCGGCACGAGCATGGCCACGGCGGTGGGCTCGGGCGTGGTGGCGCTGATGATCGAAAACCATCGCGCCGCGCATCCCTACACGCCGGCGATGACGCCGAACGCGGTGAAGGCCATGATGCAGTACTCGGCCCTGGCCGTGCGCAACGACCTGGGCGTCGAGTACGACCCGCTGCGCGAGGGTGCCGGCGCGCTGAACGGCGCCGGATCGGTGGCGCTGGCGCGCGCGGCGGATACGACGGCGAGGACCGGCAGCTACTGGCTGCAGCCGCAGCCGGTGCCGTGGACCTCGATCGGCGGCGAGAACGTGTCGTGGTCGCAGGCGGTGATCTGGGGCAACGCGGTCATCTGGGGCTCGGGCACGCTGCCGACCAGCCAGACGGCGTGGGGCAACGCGGTCATCTGGGGTTCGGGCACCAAGTGGGCCAACGCCAACGCGGTCATCTGGGGCAGCAACGTCGTGTGGAGCGACCCGCAGTCGTGGAGCACGGCGGTCATCTGGGGCTCCGGTTCGATCGGCACCACCGACGGCACCGCGGTCATCTGGGGCAGCACCGGCGGCATGACCGCGCAGAACACCGCGTGGAAGGACATCGAGCCGACCGGGACGGCGGCTCAATAGGTCAGGCAGGTCCGCTCAACGTACGCGTCGCACGACCACCCGCTCGTAGAGGCGCCCGCCTCTACGAACCGCAGCCCGGGTGCTTGCAGTCGCAGTGCAGCTCGATGATGTCGCGGGCTTCCTTACAGTGCTCGCTGCAGTACTTGCCGAACGGCCCGCCCTTTTCCACCGTGCAGTTGCACGCCGGGTGGGCGCACTTGTTGGGCTCCATGACCGCTCCTCGTGTCAGGTACCACAGGGGGACGAAGGCAGTGTGCGCGCCTCCAGAGGCGTTTGCAAACTCAACCACGCCGGCGCGACGGTAAGACGGTAATTAGCGCACCGTGCGTGGCGCGGCGGCAGATCGCACCACGCTATCGACGCTGGCCAGCAGCTGGTCGGCTGTGAAAGGTTTGGCCAGGAAGGCGTATCGCCCCGCCTCGACGCCGCGCCGCAGCAGATCCTCACGGACATAGCCGGAGCAGACGAGGATTCCCATGCCCGGCGCCAGCTCAGATGCTCGAGTCAGCACGTCGGCCGTGGCAAGCCCCGGCATGACGCCGTCGATGCACATCACCGCATAGTCCCGCCGCTGTTCAATCAGGGCGAGCGCGGCCGTGCCCTCCTCGGCCTGGTCCACCTCGAAGCCGTGCGTGGTCAACGTGCGGACGATGTTCATACGCACGTCCGCGCGGTCCTCGACCACCAGGACCCGGGTCCGATGCGGCGTTCGCGGCGGCGCGAGCGCGGGGGCGGCGTCCGCTGAGGCTGGAACGGGCATCCCCGCGATCTGTTCCGGTAGCCACAAGGTGAAGCTCGTGCCGATGCCCACCGCCGACGTCACCTCGACGTGGCCGCTCGCGTCTTTGGCGAAGGCGTTCACCGTGGCGAGCCCCAGGCCGGTCCCGCCACGCTCGCCCTTGGTGGTGAAGAACGGATCGAAGATGCGCTCCAGCGTCGCCGCGTCCATGCCGTGGCCCGTGTCGGAGACGCGCAGCACCGCGTAGGAGCCATCGGCGAGCTCCGCGCGCTGCGCCACGGTCTCGCGATGGCAGCTCAGCGTAATCGTCCCGCCGCTGGTTGGCATCGCGTCGCGGGCGTTGAGCACGAGGTTGTAGATGGCGCGTTCGAGCCCGGCGAGGTCGGCGCGGGCCGTGACCGGTTCGGCGGGCGCGTCCACGACCAGCCCCACGTCGTCGGGCAGCACGCGACGGAGTGCGCCCTGCAGCCGTCCCAGGAAATCGGTCATGTCGACCGGTTCCCGGGCGCCGATCTGCGCGCGTCCGAGCGTGAGCAGCTGCGTCGTCAGCTGCCCGGCGCGCCTGGCGGCCTGGACGATCTCGTCGAGATAGCTGGCCACGTCGTCGGGCGAGGACAGGCTCAATTTGGCGACGTCCGCGGTCCCGATGATCACGGTGAGCGCGTTGTTGAAGTCGTGCGCGATGCCGCCCGACATGCGGGCCAGCGCTTCGAGCCGCCGCGCCTGATCGAGCGCGTGCTGCGCGCGCTCGCGCTCCTCACGCTCCTCCGCCCGCTCGCGTTCGGCGCGCTCGAGCGCCAGCCGCTGCTGCATCTCCAGGTCCGCCAGGCGGCGATGCAGTTGAACCTCGCGCGCCAGCTGCTCGACGACATAGAGCACGCTGATGGCCAGGACGGCGCCGAGCACGCCGAGCACCAGGATGTGGCGCACCCAGACGGCCGGGATCCGCGGATCGGTCAGGTTGATGGCTGGCGGCGGTCCCAGTTCGAAGTGGACCATGGCCCAGCCGGTGAGGTGCGCCGCGAGCATCGCGCCCATCCCCACGATGGCACCGGTCCGCCCGAAGAAGAGCGTCGCCGAGAGGATGATGATCACGCCCAGGCCGGCGTAGCCGACCGTGAGGACACCGCGCGAGGCCAGCAGGAGAGCACTAAGGACGAGCAGGCCGACGAACAGCGACGCCGCGGCGCGGAATTTCAGGCGCGGCGTGACGATCCACAGGAGCGGAAAGCACACCATCGCGCCCGAGAGCACGACCGTCCGCAGATTGAGCCCGCCTTCGAGCGCGCCTTGCAGCGACACCATGGCGCCGAGAAGCGGCATCCCGACCGCGAGTACGGCAATGCCCGCGCGCAGCACGCGTTCGCGGAGGGCGTCGAGGGCGTCGGGGGGCCGGGTCTGCGGACCGGTCATGGGGGTAGCGTGAATGGGAAGGACCGCGTGGCGACTCTAGCACGGCCTCACAAGCCCTACGGTCCGACTCTGCAGCCGGGCTCGGTTGTAGAATTCGCGGCAATCGTGACGCCGACACCTCTATCTGATCCGCAGACGCTCGCGGCCACGCGGATGAAGGGCGTGCTGACCTCGTCGGCGCGAGTCGCCGCGAACGGCAGCCATGCGTAGGCAGTCGCCCATCAAGGCTCCCGAGGGCGCGTTCGATGCCGACGCGGTCTGGACGCTTTTCGAGGGGCGGACCGATCGGATGCGGCAGGTCTGGCGGATCACGCGTTCGATTCTCCCCGGGTACGTGGACGGCCTGTCGGCGGCGGTCGAGAGCGCGGACTGGGCGTCGGCCGCCCGTCACGCCCACTCGCTCGCCGGATCGGCGGCGAACTTCGGCGCGCACGCCCTGGTGGCCACGGCGCGTAGAATCGAAGACCGGGCCGGCGAGGGCCACGTGCCCGCCGGCGAAGTGCAGGTGGCCCGCTCGCAGTTCGACGCGCTCTGTACGTCGATGTCCGTGTGGCTCGATCAGGTGTCGAGTCCGCCCGGGGCCCCGTCGGCAGGGTAGGAGGACGGTCGCTCGATGAGCACTCGCGTGCTGTGCGTGGACGACGATCCGGCCACGCAACTCGTCCTCGGTGGCATCATCGAGGACGCGGGCTGGCAGCCCGAGTCGGCGTTGAACGCCACCGTGGCTCGCCAGGTGCTCGCGTCCAATCCCGATATCCAGGTCGTGCTGCTGGACTGGATGCTCCCCGACGGCTCCGGCGTCGATCTGTGCCGCGAGTTCAAGGCGGTGTCCGGGGCGTCGCTCTACGTGATTCTCGTGACGGTGCGCGGCGCGCCGGAAGACGTCGAGACCGGCCTCGATGCCGGCGCCGATGACTACCTCGTGAAACCGGTCAGCCCCGTGGAAGTGCGCGCGCGCATCCGCAGCGGCTTTCGTGCCGCCGACGCGCAGCGGCAGCTGGCCGAACGGCTGGCGCAGCTCGAGCTGGCATTGAAGCGCGTGAGCAGCCTGGAAAGCCTGCTGCCGCTCTGTATGTACTGCCGGCGCATCAACAGTTCCGAAATGTGGCAGTCGGTCGAGGACTATCTGTGGGACCACGTGGACGTGAAGGTATCGCACGGCTGCTGCCCCGACTGCCTGTCAAAACTCACCCGCCAGCTCGGCGAAGGTTGAGGACTCTCTAGGATGGAGGTTCGCAAGATGACGAAAGCCCTGTTGACGATCGCCGCGTGCGCGATCGGATCCGCCGCCGCGTTCGCCCAGAGCCTGCCGCCGCGCGTGCCGGCCACGCCGTATACCGCCAAGTCGGTGCAGGGGCCGATCGATCCCGGCTACGCCGAGCTGACCAAGACCTGTAAGACGCCGCCTCCAGCCCGCGGCGGCGGCGCCGGCCGTGGCGGTCCCGGTGGTCCAGGTCGCGCCGGCGGTCCGCCCGCGCCGCCCGCCGGCGTGCGTGAGTACACGGTCGCCGAGATCCCCGGCGTGATCGGCGCCGGCCAGCAGTGGAAATTCCTGTGGCAGGAGGTGGGCAACAACGGCGACGGCATCTTGTGGGCGAAGGACGGCCTGCTGCTGGCGCAGAACGACAACAGCCAGGTGCTGAAGCTGACCGACGACGGCAAGGTGTCGGTGGCGTTTCGCGACACCCACACCGGCGGGGCGCTGTCGATGAACCCCAAGGGCGCGCTCTTCATGGTCCAGCGCGGGCTGCGGCAGAACGTCACGCAGCTCGAGCCGCGCCGCAAGATACACGCGGAGATGTACAACGGCGAGCCGCTCGACTGCGTCGGCGGCGTCATCAACGATCTGACCGCCGACAGCAAGGGCGGCGTGTACTACACGATGGGCGGAGTCTTCCATGCGAGCGCGGCGGGCATTGTGACCCGCTACGGCGAGAACATCACGCCGAACGGCATCGTGCTGAGCGCGGACGAGAAGACGCTCTATGTGACCAACGGCGCCACGATGGCGGCATTCGACGTGCGGCCCGACGGCTCGCTTGCCAACCAGCGCGAGTTCGCCAAGCTGACCGCCGGCGGCGGGGACGGCAGCACCATCGACGCGGCCGGCCGCGTCTACGTGACCACCCAGGCGGGCGTCGAGGTGCTCGGGCCCGACGGCAAGAACCTGGGCGTGATTCCCACGCCGCGCGGCGTGATCACCGGCGCCTTCGGGGGCAAGGACAAGAAGACGTTCTATATCCTGGCGCGCGGCGCCACCGACGCCAACGGGACCGAAGTGCCCAACGCCGCGCAGGTGTGGTCCATCCAGATGCAGGCGCAGGG